>NZ_JBHYVC010000041.1:0-62922 GCF_042749965.1 Streptomyces sp. NPDC059454
GGGGCCCCGTGAGCGCGCCTAAATCTTCCCCGTGATAAGAGGGGTGGCGGCCCACAGCGGGCCGCCACCGCACCCGTTTTCCCACCCCACTGGAGTTCCTGGACGATGACTGCCAAGACAACCGGACTCGCCGCCAAATGCTGTGCGTTCCTCCTCACCGGCGGCCTGCTGACGATGCTCGCGCCCTCCCCCGCCGCCGCGGCCGTACCCGAGTACACGACCGCCGAGGCCGGCAACCCCTTCGTCGACGGCTGGTACGCCGACCCGGACATCGCGGTCTACGACGGCGCCTACTGGGTCTTCCCCACCACCTCGAGGCCCTACGACCAGCAGACCCACCTGGACGCCTTCTCCTCCACCGACCTGGTCCACTGGACCAAGCACAGCGAGATCCTCACCAAGGCGAGCATCTCGTGGGCCGAGCGCGCGATGTGGGCGCCCGCCCCGATCGAACGCAACGGCAAGTACTACCTGTACTTCGCCGCCAACGACATCCAGAACGACTCCCAGCTCGGCGGGATCGGGGTGGCCGTCGCCGACCGTCCCGAGGGCCCGTACGAGGACGCCATCGGACGGCCGCTCATCTCGCGGTTCCACAACGGGGCCCAGCCCATCGACCAGGACGTCTTCATCGACGACGACGGCCAGGCGTACATGTACTACGGCGGCTGGGGCCACGCCAACGTCGTCAAGCTCAACCCGGACATGACCAGCCTCGGCACCTTCGCCGACGGATCGACCTACAAGGAGATCACCCCGGCCGACTACGTCGAGGGCCCGCAGATGTTCAAGCGGGGCGGGAAGTACTACCTGATGTGGTCCGAGGGAGGCTGGACGGGGCCCGACTACTCCGTGTCGTACGCCATCTCCGACTCGCCGACCGGGCCCTTCGAGAAGATCGACAAGGTACTCGCCCAGGATCCGGCGGTCGCCAAGGGCTCCGGCCACAACTCGGTCGTCAATGTGCCCGGCACCGACATCTGGTACATCTTCTACCACCGGCGCCCGCTCAGCGAGACGGACGGCAACCACCGTCAACTGGCCTACGACCGCATGCACTTCCGCGCCGACGGCACCATCGAGCGCATCGAGATGAAGGTGCGGGACAACTTCGCCGACGGCAACGCGCTGGGCTGGAAGACCCACGGCGGGTCCTGGGCGGCGGCCGGCGGGCGCTACCGGGCGGGCCGCTCGCTCGGAGGCAAGGCACTGCTCGACACGAACTTCGCCGACTTCACCCACGACGTCGACGTCACGCCGGCCTCGGGCAGGGGCGACGCCGGTCTGGTGTTCCGGGCGACCCGGCCGGGAACCGGCGTCGACGCCTACTCCGGGTACTACGCGGGCATCGGAGCGGACGGCAAGGTGGTCCTCGGACGGGCGAACGACTCCTGGACCCCGCTGGGAACAGCCCGGATGTCCATCGCCCCCGGCTCGACCCACCGGCTGCGGGTCACGGCCGTCGGCTCGTCCATCAAGGTGTACGTCGACGACCTGCTGACACCGAGGATCTCGGTCACCGACGACACGTTCCGCAGCGGCGCCAACGGCGTCCGCGTCTTCGACACCGCCGCCTCCTTCGACAACGTGGCGATCAGCCCCGCGCAGTGAACCGGCGCGGTCCCGGCGGGAGGGCGTCACCCTACCGCCGGGACCGCCGGCCGCTTGGCGCGGGACTACGGCGCCTCCTGGTCGTGGAGGGCGCTCACCTCCTCGGCGGTGAGCGCCTTGTCGTAGGCGCGGACCTGGTCCACCGAGCCGTTCCAGAAGTCGGTGTTCTGGCCGTTCCACTGGGCGCGGCCCACGGCGAGCGGCCCGGAGCCGACGTAGGCGGGGCCGGCCGTGGAGGTCGCGGCCCGCTTGCCGTCGACGTAGAGCGTGATCTGGTTCGTCGCGTCGTCACGCACACCGACCAGGTGGTACCAGCGGTCGGTCTCGGGCCTGGTCTCCAGCCGGGCGCGCTGCCCGTCGGGCGTGCTGAACGCGAAGGCACCCTGTCCGTACTGCAGGTAGAACGGGCTCGCCTGGCGGCGTCCGTCCTGGCTGACGGCGGTCGCGTAGTTGCCGGGGAGCGCGTCGAGGGTGACCCAGGCGGAGATCGTGTAGCTGCCGGTGGTGTCGAGCACCGGTCCTTCGGTCTGGGCGTACTGTCCCTGGCCGTCGAACTTCAGCGCGCTGCCGCTGACCCCGTCCGTCCAGCCGGTGCCCTCGCTCAGCTTCAGCGGCAGGCTGTTGGGGCCGTCGTCCTTCGCGGTGGTGCCGGTGCCCTCGTCGAGGGACCAGGAGCCGCCGCCCTTCAGCGGCTTGTGCTCGCCGGCCGCGGCACCGGCCGCGATGACCTTGCGGTTGATCTCGCGCACCGGGCCCGGGTCGACCTTGATCTCACGGCGGTCGTAGGTGTAGAGGCCGTTGAGTTCGTTCTCCAGGTCGGAGATCTGGGTGTAGACCGAACCGGAGAGTTCCGCGCCCGCCTGGTCGAGGTAGAACTTCTCGGTGTTCTCGACGTACTTGCGGGTCAGCGCCGCCTTGTCCGCCACGCCGCTGTAGATCACGGTCGGCGTGCCCGGCCACATGTGGCCAGGGGTGCGCAGGGTGAAGCCGCCGTGCTCGCCGTCCATCGCCGCCCGGTGGTCGGGGAAGGGCGGGTCGTCGTTGTTGTAGTCGTGGTGGTCGATGATGTCGCCCTTGCCCGAGTCACCCTTGGAGTTGCAGCAGTTGACACCGCTGTGGGCGTTGACGATCCGGGACGGGTCGGCGGCCTTCACCGACTCGGCGATACGGCCGCTCTCCTCGCGGTTCCACTCGCCCCAGCCCTCGTTGAAGACGATCCAGCCGATGACGGAGGGCGAGTTGTGGTGCTGGCGCATCATCTCCCGGCCCTGGTCGACGAAGGCCTTCTGCCCGGTCTCGTTGGTGAGGTTCCCGGAGACGAAGTCCTGCCAGACCAGCAGACCGAGCTTGTCCGCGTGGTAGAACCAGCGCGGCGATTCCACCTTGATGTGCTTGCGGACCGCGTTGAAGCCGAGCTCCTTGTGCGCCTGAAGGTCGAAGGCGAGCGCGGCGTCGCTGGGCGGGGTGTAGAGGCCGTCGGGCCAGAAGCCCTGGTCGAGGGTGGCGAGGGAGAAGACCGGCTTGCCGTTGAGCACCAGCTTCTGGTAGCCGCCGACGTTCTCGATGCCGATCTCGCGCATGCCGAAGTAGCCGGCGACCTTGTCGGTCGACCTGCCGTCGGTCAGCTTGACGTCGAGGTCGTAGAGGTAGGGGTCGTCCGGGCTCCACAGGTGCTGCTTGGCCACCGGCAGGCTCAGCTTGCTGTTGGCCGGACCGCTGACCCGGCCGACGACCTTGCCGCGGGCGTCACGGGCCACGGCCTCGACCCGGGCCCTGGAGGAGGCGTCGTCGGACTCGACGGTCACCGCCAGGCTGCTGGTGTCGATGTCGGGCGTGGTGACGACGTTGTCAATGGAGGTGTCGGCGACGGGCTCCATCCAGACGGTCTGCCAGATGCCGGACGACTGGGTGTAGAAGATGCCGCCGGGGTTGGTGGACTGCTTGCCCGTCGGCTGGTCGGCACCACCGGTGTCGGTGACCGCGACGACGATCTCCTGCTTGCCCCGGCCCTTGAGGGCGTCGGTGATGTCGGCGCTGAAGGCGTTGTAGCCGCCGGTGTGTTCGGTGACCTTCTCGCCGTTGACCCAGACGGTGGCCCGGTAGTCCACGGCGCCGAAGTTGAGCTTCAGCCGGTCGGCCCGGCCGCTCTTGCCGACCTTCCAGCTCCTCGGCACGTCCACGAGCTTGCGGTAGAACATGTGGTCCTCGTGCCGCTCGAGCCCGGAGAGCTGCGACTCGACCGGGAACGGCACGATGATCTTCTCGTCCAGGTCCTTGCCGAAGACCGGCTGCTCGCCGGCCTTCGCGCCGCTGAACTGCCAGGGTCCGTTGAGGTTCTTCCACTTGGTGCGGACCTGCTGCGGGCGGGGGTACTCCGGCAGCGGGTTCTTCGTGTCGACCTTGTCGCCCCACGGGGTGGTGATGCGGTGGGTGGAGGTGTTCGTGGCGTAGCGGACGATCCGGGGCACGGTCTTGCCGCCGGCCGTGAGGCCGCCCTCGCCGTCGTAGGTGAACCGGACCTGCTGGTCCTTCTGGATCGGCTCGGAGAGTGTGATCAGGAGGGAGTCGGGGTCGCCGGGGTCGGCCGCCACCGACTTGACAGGCATGGCGGTCGTGTCGGCTTCGATCTTGAGGTGGCCGGCCACCCCGGTGAGGTCGCTCACCGGGTCCTCGAACCGGGCGCGCAGTTTCCGGCCGTCCTCGGTGACGGTCGGTTCCACCGGGAAGACCTCGAAACCGGCGGGCGGGGTGAACGCCGTCGTCGGCACGAGCTGCTTGGGCATCGTCGGCGTCGACCAGCGCAGGAACATGTTGGCGCCGCCGACGTCCTGGAACATCTCCATGCGGAAGTCGTGCTTCTCGCCGGCGGTCAGCCTGACCGCCGCGCTGGTCTGTTCCTTGTCCCAGTCGCCCACCCAGTGGTCGATGACGGGTTCGTCGTCGATGAAGAGCCGGAACCCGTTGTCGCCGATGGCGTGGAAGGTGTACTCGCCGGTCTCCGGTGCCTCGATCTGCCCGGTCCAGCGGGCGGTCGTGTGCTCCGTCCGCCCGGTCAGTTCCTCGAAGGTGCCGGTCAGTCCGGAGAAGTTGATCTGCGGCTCGAGCAGGGTGCCGCCGAGTTCGGCGAAGTCCCGGGCGCCCGGTGCCGACATGCTGAAGTACTCGCCCTTCAGGCCGTGCACCACGACATCGGCGTCGGCGGCGGTCCGGCCGACGGACACTCCGGCCATCGGCACGGCGGCCGACGCGGCGGGCGCCAGGGCGCCCGTGGACAGGGCCAGGGCGGCCACGGTCAGCAGAGCCCACGATCTGGATCCCGGGCGGGTGAGTTGTCTTGTCATCGAACCTTTCCTCGCGCAGAGGGCATGGGGCCAGGACGAAACAGGGGTGGCCGTCGGCTCGGCCGACCCTTCATTCCAACGTTGGAAATCCGGTGTGCAGCGGAATGACAACACGCCGCCCGACGGCTGTCCAGGCTTCGCACACAGCTGACGGCTCGTCAGCACATGTGTTTCCACGACGGGATGGCGGTTCGCGCGGCGGCGACTCGGCCCTGCGGGCTCTCTTGACATGTCCGACACCAGTCACCATCCTGTGGGGCATATTTCATCGATGTAAACCTCGGCGCGGAGGTGACGGGACACGATGGCCAGGCTCCCCAACGGGACGATGAGACTCTCTCGCCGTCCGGCCGGCGTCGTCGGCTTCGTGCTGTCCGGCGTTCTCGCCGCCGCGTTGACCCTGACGTCCGCGGAGCCCGCCCGGGCGGACCGGACCGGCCTGCGCGCCGCGGACCCGAGCGTGCTCCGGGTCGGCGGCACGTACATCTCCGTGCAGTCGGCCGGAGGAGGCCTCGTCGTACGGCAGGCCCCCTCGACGGCCGCTCTGGACTCGGCGACCCCGCGGCAGGTCTGGTCGGACACGCGCGGCCGCGGTGAGGTCTGGGCGCCGGAGATCGTGCGGGACGGCGGCCGCTACTACATCTACTTCACGGCCGGGCGCGGCGCGGCCCACCGGATGTACGTGATCAGCTCCGCCAGCCCGGCCGGCGGCTACTCCGCCGAGACGGAACTGGCCCTGCCCGACGACAAGTGGGCCATCGACGGGACCTTGTTCACCTTCAACGGTCAGCGCTGGTTCGTCTGGTCCGGCTGGGCCGGGGACACCGACGTCGAACAGAACCTGTACATCGCCCGGATGAGCAGTCCGACCACACCGACCGGCGCGCGGTACGTCATCTCGCAGCCCCGGGAGAGCTGGGAGCGGGTGGTCGGCAACCCGTTCATCAACGAGGGCCCCGAGCCCATCAAGGACCCCAACGGGCAGCTGCACATCGCGTACTCCGCCAACGGCAGCTGGAGCGACCAGTACTGCCTGGCCGACCTGCGGTTGCGGGCCGGCGGCGATCCGACGTACGTGTGGGACTGGTACAAGTCCAACGGCTGCCTGTTCGGCTCCAACAGGGCCACGATGATGGCCGGCTGGGATCCGACGCTGCACGTGAACGGCCCCGGCCATCACACCTTCGTCCTGCTCGACGGAGACATCGACACGAGCCCGCCGGCCGGCCCGCGGTTCCCCCTGATGTTCCATGCCGTCCCGAAGGGAACGCCGTACGCCTGGGAGAACCGCTTCTGGTACACCGGCACCTTCGCGTGGTGGGGCAGCACGACCTACAGCCGCGCCAACGTCCCCGGCCCCGACACCGACACCGGCTGGAGCCTGAAGTTCTTCGAGTAGGTCAGCGCCGGCGGCCGGTGAACGGGCCGCCGGCCGCGAAGGCGTGGGCGGCGAAGCGTTCCCCGATGCGGCGGTGCGCGGCCGCGTCCGGGTGGAGCCGGTCGGGCAGCGGCAGCTCGGCGTGGTCCGCCTCGCCGTAGAGGTCACGGCCGTCGAGGTGGTGCAGGTTCGGGTCGTCCGCCGCACGCTGTGCCACGATGCGCTTCAGCTCGTCGCGGATGACGTTGAGCGTCAGCTTGCCCGCGGCCCGTTCCGCGGGATCACCGACGGCGGTGAACAGGAGCTGCCCCTCGCCGAGCCGGCTGAAGTCGTAGGCGGTGGGGCCGGGTGTGTCCTCGTGGAGAGGGCACAGGATGGGTGAGACGACCAGCAGCGGTACGGTGGGGTGGCCGTCGCGGATGGTGTCGAGGAAGCCGTGGACGGCGGGCGTGAAGGCGCGCAGCCGCATCAGGTCGGCGTTGACCAGGTTGATGCCGATCTTGACGCTGATCAGGTCGGCGGGCGTGTCGCGCATGGTGCGTGCGACGAACGGGTCGAGCAGGGCGCTGCCGCCGAACCCCAGGTTGACCAGTTCCACGCCGCCCTGCGCGGCGGCGAGCGCGGGCCATGTGGTGGTGGGGCTCGCGGCGTCGGAGCCGTGGCTGATGGAGCTGCCGTGGTGCAGCCAAGTGCGGCGTCCACAGGCGGGTGCGGGCTCGACGGGGGCGTCGGTGCGCAGGGCGACGAGTTCGGTGGTCTCGTTGTGCGGCAGCCAGATCTCGACGGTCTTGTCGCCCTCGGACAGGCCGGTGAAGCGGAGGGTGGCGACGGGGCCGGTACCGCGCTCGGCGGTTCCGGTGCTCATGTCGATGGTCAGGGTGTTGCCACCGGTCGCGACCGCCCGGCCTGCCGGGCGTCCGTCGACCAGCAGGTCGTACAGGCCGTCCGGGCGGGGCGGAGCCCCCGCGTAGACCCGCTTGGTGGGCAGCGTGTCGAGCTCGACGGTGGTCGCCCTGGTGCGGAAGACCAGCCGCACTCCGGAGGGCTGGGACTCGGCCATGGCGAGCTGTCCGTCGGCGTTCTGGGCGCGGGCCCAGGAGGGCAGGCGGTGGGGCAGCACCCCCTTCGCGGTGTGCTCCAGGTCGAGGGCGCCGCGCACGAGGTCCGCGGTGACGGGTGTGGTGGTCCAGGTGCGCGGGGTGGAGGGCATCGCTTCGTTCCGTCTGTCGGGGCGGGTGGATGAACGGGGTGGACGGCGCCGTCAGGGCGCGGGCCAGGTGCGCAGCAGGGCGTCCAGCGCGTCGAGGACGCGTGTCCACGTCTCCTGCGTGTCGGGGGCGCTGTGGCTGAACCCGCCGCCCATCTCCAGGCTGACGTAACCGTGGAAGACGCTGCCCAGCAGGCGGACCGCGTGGGTCTGGTCCGGTTCCGTCAGGTCGTAGCCACGCAGGAGGGCACGGGTCATCTGTGCGTGCCGCACTCCCGCACTGCCCGCGGCGGCCTCCGGACCGAGCCGGAACTGGGCGGCGGCGTAACGGCCGGGATGCTCACGCGCGTAGTCGCGGTAGACGTTCGCCAGGGCGGTCAGGGCGTCCTTGCCGGCCCGTCCGGCCAGGGCGTCGGCGGCACGGTCGGCGAGCTCCTCCAGCGCGAGCAGGGCGATCCGCGTCTTGAGTTCGTGGGAGTTCTTCAGATGGGAGTACAGGCTCGCCACCTTGACGTCGAAACGCCGGGCGAGCTCCGAGACGGTCACCCGGTCGAAGCCGACCTCGTCGGCGAGCTCGGCCCCCGCCCGGGTCAGGCGTTCGGGGGTGAGTCCTGCACGCGCCGCCATAACCATCCTCCCAATCAACTGAATCGATTATGCATTCACCTAAAGTGTTTAGGCAAATGGAACCGGCCGTGATCACCGGCGGACCTCGTTGTCAGTGGTGGGAGGCAAGATGCGACGCATGACAACACCTGCAGCAGTGATCGTGGATGCCGCCGCCTACGCGCAGGCGGTCGAGGACGCCGTGCGCGCGTCGGCCGCCTATTACGAGGGCGGCACCTCGCCGCTGGACGACGACACGTACGACCGGCTGGTACGCGGGATCGCCGACTGGGAGGCGGAGCATCCCGACGGGATACTCCCCGACTCCCCCACCGGGAAGGTCGCCGGTGGGGCGGTGGAGGGCGACGTCCCGCACACGGTGCCGATGCTCAGCCTCGACAACGTGTTCTCCGCCGAGGAGTTCACCGCCTGGACCGCGTCCCTGTCCCGCCGCATCGGCCACGACGCGACACGCTTCAGTGTGGGGCCGAAGCTGGACGGGCTCGCGATCGCCGCCCGCTACAGCGAAGGCCGTCTCACCCGGCTGATCACCCGCGGGGACGGGACGGCCGGGGAGGACGTCTCGCACGCGATCAGCACCATCGAGGGACTGCCCGAGAAGCTGGACGAGCCGGTCACCGTGGAGGTGCGCGGCGAAGTCCTCATGACGGCGGCCCAGTTCGAGTACGCCAACGAGGTGCGCACCGGTCACGGCGGGCAGCCGTTCGCCAACCCGCGCAACGCGGCCGCGGGCACCCTGCGGGCGAAGGAGCGGCTCTACACGGTGCCGATGACGTTCTTCGGCTACGGACTGCTGCCGCTGCCGGACACCGGCTCCGCCCTCGCCGGGAAGCTGAACGAGCTCGCGCACAGCGATCTGATGGCGCTGGCGGGCGACCTCGGGGTGCACACCAGCGCCCGTACGGCGGTCCCGGACGTCGTCGCCGGGACGCCCGAGGAGGTCCTGGTCCGGGTGAAGGAGATCGCCGCGCTCCGCGCCGAGCTGCCGTTCGGCATCGACGGGATCGTCATCAAGGCCGACCTCGCCGAGGACCAGCGGGCCGCGGGGTCCGGCTCGCGCGCACCGCGCTGGGCGATCGCCTACAAACTGCCGGCCGTGGAGAAGATCACCCGGCTGCTGGAGGTGGAGTGGAACGTCGGCCGCACCGGGATCATCGCGCCGCGCGGTGTCCTCGAACCGGTCGTCATCGACGGCTCCACCATCACCTACGCCACCCTGCACAACCCGGCCGACATCACCCGCCGTGACCTGCGCCTCGGCGACCACGTCATGGTGCACCGCGCGGGTGACGTCATCCCGCGCATCGAGGCTCCGGTCGCCCATCTGCGCACGGGCGAGGAGCGGCCGGTCGAGTTCCCGGCGCAGTGTCCGCGCTGCGGTTCGGACATCGACACCGGCGAGGAGCGCTGGCGGTGCGCCCAGGGCCGCAACTGCCACCTCGTCGCCTCCCTCGCCTACGCCGCCGGCCGCGACCAGCTCGACATCGAAGGCCTCGGCGCCACCCGGGTGGTACAGCTGGTCGAGGCGGGCCTGGTGACCGATCTCGCCGATCTGTTCACCCTGCGGCGCGAGCAGTTGCTCGCCCTGGAGCGGATGGGCGAGACCAGCACCGACAATCTGCTCGCCGCGCTCGCCAAGGCCAGGGAGCAGCCACTGTCGCGGGTCCTGTGCGCGCTGGGCGTGCGCGGCACCGGCAGGTCCATGTCACGGCGTATCGCCCGCTACTTCGCCACCATGGACGACATCCGCGCGGCCGACGCCGAGTCGATGCAGCGGGTCGAGGGCATCGGGGCGGAGAAGGCGCCCTCGATCGTCGCGGAGCTGGCCGAACTCGCTCCGCTCATCGACAAACTGGCCGCCGCCGGCGTCAACATGACGGAGCCCGGGGCCACTCCGCCACCGCCCGCGGGTGCCGAGGCCGACGGCCCGGCCGAAGGCGGTCCGCTGACCGGGATGACGGTGGTGGTCACCGGCGCGATGACCGGGAGGCTGGAGAAGCTCTCCCGCAACGAGATGAACGAACTCGTCGAACGGGCCGGCGGACGCTCCTCCTCCAGCGTCTCCAAGAAGACCGGCCTCGTGGTCGCCGGCGAGGGCGCCGGTTCCAAGCGCGCGAAGGCCGAACAGCTCGGCATCCGTCTCGCCACCCCGGAGGAGTTCGCCGCCATGGTCGCCGAACTCCTCGGCTGAGCCGGGCGTCGGCCCGCGCCCGGCCGTCAGGGTGCGGCGCAGGCCTCGGCGATGGACAGGCTGTTCTCGTAGAGGTGGTGACGGGTGATCCGGCCGCCCTCCACGGTGAGGCGCAGGGCGAACGGGCCCTGGAAGGACCGTCCCGTCGCCCGTACCGTCCCCGACAGATGCCCCATCAGGACCGCGTCCTTCCCGTCGACGAGGAAGGCGCCGACGGAGGCACGCGCGTCCTCGGGCACGGTGTGCTCCATCAACTCCGTGAACTGGGCCGCGCATTCGGCGGCAGTGGAGCGAGGGCGGATCCACGGGACGGCGGGATTGTCGGCGAGCAGCCAGTCGACCTCGTCGGCGAAGAGCGCGACGAGCCGTCCGGTGTCCCCGGCCGACCGGGCGGCGAGGAACTCCCGCACGACGGCCCGGGTGGCCTCGGCGTCGGAATGCGTGGTGGTGGCGGGGATACGGGTGGACATGACGCTCTCCTCGCGGCTGCGGCCGGATTCCGGCACGGGGTCTCGGTGTCTCGGTGGACGTGCTTGATCCTGCCGGAGGAGGAAGGAGCGGGTCGATTACCTCGGGCGTCATGCCCGGGCCGGGGCGGGGCCGCGTCCCGGGTGAGCGCGCGGACCGCGCGGCCGAGGGCGAGGAGGCCGGCGACGACCTGACAACCGGCGGTTCCGGGTGCACGTCGGCGAAGAAGTGGCCGCCGCTCCCGGGGGAGAGCGGCCCCCGGGCATCCTCGTCCGGTTCCCACATCCACTGCCGTTCGCCCCTGCCGGGCCGGGGATCGAGACGGAGGCGCTCGTCACCGGCGGTCCGGACGGCGCCACGGCCGCAGCGGCGCGCCGCTCCGCACCTCCGGCCGACCGACGCCGGTACCGTCGCGCCCTCCGGCCGCGTACGGACGGCGCCGCCGGGGCGCCGTACGCCCCCGCCGCGGCCCACCGGGACAGTGCGACCGGCCGACGGCCGATAATCCAGTTCCGATCACTCTCGACGAGGGGACGCCATGCCGAGCAACGGCCCGTACGAAATCCTGGACGACCGCTTCCGTACCGGACGCTGCGCGAACGGTGACAGCAGGCTGGAGGTCCTGTACGACGGCTGCCGTTGGGCCGAGGGGCCGCTGTATCTGCCCGCCTGGCGCCAGCTGGTCTGGAGCGACATCCCCAACGACCGCATCCTGCGCTGGGACGAGGCCACCGGCACGGTCGGGGTCTTCCGCACCCCGGCCGGTCACAGCAACGGAAACACCCTCGACCGGCGGGGCCGGCTGGTCACCTGCGAGCAGGGCAACCGCCGCGTCACCCGCACCGAGCCCGACGGGACCGTGACCGTCCTCGCCGACCGGTACGCCGGCAAGCGGCTCAACAGCCCGAACGACTCCGTCGTACGCTCCGACGGCACGATCTGGTTCTCCGACCCGGACTTCGGCATCACCAGCGACTACGAGGGCCATCGCGCCGAGTCCGAGATCGGCGCGTGCAACGTGTACCGGATCGACCCGGTCTCGGGGGAGGTCCACCTCGCCGCGGACGGGTTCTCCGGCCCCAACGGGGTCGTCCTGTCCCCCGACGAGAAGCGGCTCTACGTCTCCGACTCGCGGGCCGCCCGGATCCATGTGTACGGCATCCGCGAGGACGGCAGCCTGTCCGGCGGCGACGTCTTCGCCGAGGCCCGCGGCGACGTCCGCTTCGACAACATCCGCTTCGACGACGAGGGCCGCCTGTGGGCGGCGGCACTCGACGACGGCGTGCACTGCTACGACCCCGACGGCACCCTCATCGGCAGGCTGCGCGTGCCCGAGCCCGTCTCCAACATCGCCTTCGGCGGCCCGAAGAACAACCGCCTGTTCATCACGGCCACCACCTCCCTGTACTCCCTGGTGATGTCGGTGACCGGGGCTCCGCGCCTCTGAACGAGCCGCACGAGAACCCCATCCGTCGCACGGGCATCGGCGGTCGGCGTTTCGGCCACCCGGATCCGCGCACGAATCCCCGCCGCTCAAGGACCGGCGCCTCTCCCGCCCCCGGGCACCGCGCCCCGCACGGAATTCGCTTCGTCCGAAACACCTGTGTTCGATATCGCTCCCTGCCTCGTTGAGCCTCGTGCCATCGCCTTCACGCCATCGACCAGGCAGGGAGAAGTGCCGTTGACCCGCAAGACCGCCCAGTCCGTCCCGCCCCCGCCGCCCGCCGAGATCACGTACTCCGGCCACTACTCCGTCAACCCGCTCGGCCAGGTCGGCTTCCGCTCCCTGTGCTCCCAGCTCCCCTCCGTCCTGCGCCGGATCACCGCCATGGCGTGGCGGACCGACCGTCGGGCCGTGGTCCTGCTCCTCACCTGCCAGCTGGTCACGGGCGTGTCGGCGGCGGTGCTGCTGGCGGCCACGGCGAGCGCCATGAGCCCGGTCCTCGGGACGGGCACGGTCGCGGACCGCCTGCACCGGGCGCTCCCCGCGCTCGTCGTCGTCGCGGCGGCGAGCGCCGTCACCCGCGCGTCGGCGGCCCTGGCCATGTACGCCGAACGGCGGATCACGCCCCGGCTGTCGACGGAGACCGACTCGGCGCTGGTCGAGGCCGTCTGCCGGGTCGAGGCCGCGGCGTACGCCACGGACGGCTTCTCCGACCGCCAGGAGGCGGCCGAGATGGGCGTGATGCGCACACACGTGATGGTCATGGACGCCCAGCGCTTCATGGCCGCGCTGATCAGGATGCTCACGGCCGGCGGCGTCCTGTCCGTACTCAACCCCCTGATGCTGCCCCTGCTCCTGCTGGCCGTGGCCCCCGCCGGAGTGGGAGCCGTCCTCACCGCGCGCGTCGACTACGAGATCCACTACGCGAACGTCGCGGACCGCAACGTGCGCGGGATGACCCGCTGGTGGGCGACCACGCCGAAGTACGCGGACGAGGTCCGCGCCAACGGCATGACCGACTACCTCCTGTACTGGTACCGCGCCCTGTCGGAGCGGGTCGACCAGCGGTCCCTGACCGCCGCTCCCCGGACCCTGCGCATCGCGCTGGTGTCCTCCGTCGCCAGTGGGGCGTTCCTGGCCGCCACCTGGGGGATGCTCGCCTGGCTGGCCGTCACCGGGCGGATCGCACCGGCCGTCGCCGCCACGGCCGTCGTCGCGGTCCAGACGACCCTGGCGGCACTGTCCCAGGTCGTCGTCAACGGAGCGGCGGTGTTCCACACCAGCCTGTACCTCAGCGACATGCAGGCGTTCTTCGACGACGCCGCCGCGCGGGCGCCCGAGCGGGGCCCGCACATCGTCCGGGCCCCGGTGGAGGAGATCCGGCTGGACGAGGTCACCTATCAGTACCCCGGCAAGGACAGGCCCGCCGTCGACGGTGTCTCGCTGACCCTGCGGCGGGGGGAGATCCTCGCCGTGGTCGGCGTGAACGGCTCCGGCAAGAGCACCCTGACCCGGCTGATCACCGGCATCTACCTCGCGGACAAGGGCCGGGTCAGCTGGGACGGCACCGACATCGCCCACGCCGATCCGGCCACGGTGTGGGAGTGCACCGGCCTGGTGCCGCAGATCTTCGCCCAGTGGCCCCTGCGGGTGCGGGAGAACGTGACGCTGGGGCAGCCGAGGAGCCTCGACGACGGGGAGGTGTGGGAAGCGGTCGACGCGGTCGGAATGCGCGACGCCGTCGAGGACCTGCCCGCTCGCCTCGACACCCTCCTGGCCCGTGAGATCTTCGGCGGTGCCGAACTCTCCGGCGGCCAGTGGCAGCGCCTGGCCTGCTCCCGGGCCCTGTACCGTCGCCCGCCGCTGCTGATCCTGGACGAGCCCACCTCCCAGATGGACCCGCGTGGTGAGCACGGCATCTTTGAGAAGATCAAGGCGATCTCGGGCGACCGCATCACGATCGTCGTCACTCACCGTCTGGAGAACACCAAGATCGCCGATCACATCGTCGTCATGGAAAAGGGGCGGATCACCGAACACGGCACCTACGACGATCTCGTCCACGCCGCCGGCACCTTCGCCGACCTCCTCCGCCTGTCCCGGGACCGCTGAGAACAGCGGCGCTTCTCACGCGACCGGCTCACCGACGCCCAGCAGGTCGCCCTCGCCGAACGCGGAAACAGGCTCCGCGTTCGGCGAGGGCACCCTTGCTCGGGTAGTTGCCGTCGATGTCGGCGATGCCGTCGGTGGTGCGGAACCCGGGCACGTCGACGTCTTCGAACACCACGCCGCGCCGCTTGAGTTCCGCCACGACGCCTTCGATGTCGTCGACCTCGAACGCCCTCTGGGTGAAGGTGCCCGAGGAGGCCCCCGTCGACCGGAAGAGCACGAAATCCGCGACCTCGCATCGGTGGAGGAGTCCGCCGGGCCGTTCGTCGACGGGTTCCGGACCGAGCCGTTCGGCGTAGAAGCGCCGGGCCCGGCCGAGGTCCCGGGCCGGCAGCCTGGTCGCCACGCGGGCCCGGGCCAGGGTGTTCTCGTCGTGTGCGTTCGTGCCTCCACCGTGCCGTGAGCGGCGGGCACGTTCCGCGGTGCGCGCCCAAGGTGTCAGCCGGTTGGCCCGGGCCCTTGGGCGACGATGTTCGGGAGGCCGGCCGTGCGGCGCGCGGCGGAGCGGTGGGCGGCTCGTCGCCATGGCATCCCCAGGTGAGTGGGGGCCGATGACGGTTACCCGGCAGCCGTGGCCGAGGAAGGGAGCGAGCCGTGCGATTCCAGAGCCGTGCGCATGCCGGACAGGAGTTGGCCGTCAGGATGCTGGAGTGGGCGAGCAGCGGCGATCTCGCGAATGTGACCGTGCTGGCGCTGCCGCGCGGTGGCGTCCCGGTCGGGGCGGAGATCGCCCGGGCGATGCAGGTGCCCCTCGATGTGCTCGTGGTCCGCAGGATCGGGGTTCCCGGGTCCCCCGAGGTGGGTATCGGGGCGATCGCCGGGGACGATCCCCCGGTGTTCGACCGTACGGGGCTGCGGGCCCTGGACCTCTCGGAGGACAAGCTCGGCTCGGAGGTGGCGCGGGCGCGGGTCGAGCTGCACCGGCGGGAGCGGGTCTACCGCGGTGGACGCCCCGCGCCGAAGGCCGGCGGTCACAGCATCGTGGTCGTGGACGACGGGCTGGTCACGGGGATCACCGCCCGCGCGGCCCTGCGGCATCTTCGACGCGGCGATCCCCTGCGTCTGATTCTGGCGGTGCCGGTGTGCGGCCACAGGACCGCCGCGGCGCTGCGGGACGAGGCCGACGACGTGGTCTCCCTGTACCAGCCGCCGCAGGTGCGGTCGGTCGGTGAGTGGTACGACGACTTCCACCGGGTCACCGACCAGGAGGTACTGGATGCCCTGAAAGAGCTGCACCCGGCCGGTTAGACATCGTCCTGCGGCTCCCGGCCGACCGTGGCCAGAAGGTTGGCGACCAGGGGGTTCGGGTCGTCCCTCCGCCAGGCGACGGCGACCCGGGTGCGGGCGGTACCGGGCGTGACGGCCCGGAAGGCGACGCCTTCGAGGCGGATGCGCCGGATGCTCGCCGGGGCCAGGGAGACACCGAGGCCGGTTTCCACCAGGGCGCAGACGGTCTGCCATTCCACCGCGTGCTGGGCGATCCGGGGTGTGAAGCCCGCCTCGGCGCACAGGCCGGTGATCCGGTCGTGGAGCCGGGGGCCCACGACGCGGGGCAGGAGCACGAACGGCGAGTCCGCCAGCCGGGCCACTTCCACGGTCCGCCGGGCGGCGAGCGGGTGGGCCGCGGGCAGAACGGCCACGAACGGCTCGGTCAGGACGGTCTCGAAGCCGAGTCCGGTCTCGTCCGTGGGTGGCTCGCGCAGCAGGCCGATGTCGATCGACTTCTCGTGCAGGGCGGCGATCTGCGGTGCGGTGGTCATCTCGCGGATGTCCAGGCGCACGTCGGGAAACCGCTGCCGGAAGGTGCGCAGCAGGCCGGGCAGGACCGTCAGGGCGAGGGAGGCGGCAAAGCCGATGCGCAGGCGCCCGGACCGGCCGCTCCCGGCGGCCCGGGCGGCGGACAGACCGTCCGTGAGGTCGCCCAGGGCCCGTCGTACGGCTGGGAGCAGTTCGCGGCCGGCCGGGGTGAGGGTGACGCGTCCCGGGCCGCGGTGGAACAGCGGATGGCCGACCTTGTCCTCGAGGCGGCGGATCTGCTGGCTCAGCGGTGGCTGGGCGATGCCCAGCCGGGCGGCCGCGTGACCGAAGTGGAGTTCCTCGGCGAGGACGAGGAAGGCGTGCAGCTGCGGCAGGGGAAGCTCCGGGCGCGTCATACGTCCAGAGATATCAGGGGGTCACCATTGCCGTATTGGACGTATCGATGCCGGTCGCCTAGCGTGCGGCGTGTGACGGAACGACGTACGGTCCTCAGCGGCTCGACGTTCGAGGAGCAGATCGGTTATGCCCGCGCCGTGGTCCACGGCGACGGAGTGCATGTGTCCGGCACCACCGGGTTCGACTACGCCACCATGACCATCTCCGACGACGTGGTGGAGCAGGCCGAGCAGTGCCTGCGCAACATCGGGGCCGCGCTGACCGAGGCGGGGTGCACCTTCGCCGATGTGGTGCGGGTGCGTTATCTGCTGCCCGAGCGGGCCGATTTCGAGCCCTGCTGGCCGGTCCTGCGCCGCTGTTTCGGCGACGTGCGGCCGGCCGCCACCATGCTCGTGTGCGGTCTCGCCGATCCCCGTATGAAGATCGAGATCGAGGTGTACGCGCAGCGATCGGCCCGGTGACGGCCGGTCCGGCATGTCCTGCGTTCAGCTCTCGGCCGGGGTGAGCACCACGAAGTCCGCGTCGAAGGGGTCGAGGCAGACGGCCATGCGGCCGACGCCCTCCGCGTCGACCGGTCCCATCTGCACGCTTCCGCCGTTCGCGGTGACCTCGGCCACCGCGGCGTCGCAGTCGGTGACGTTGAAGACCGGGTGCCAGTACGGCCGTCCGTCCGCCAGGGCGAGGTCCTCCTTGCCGACCTCCATGAGGCCGCCGTGCATCCGCTCCTCGGGCAGCCCGGCCGGGGTGATCAGGGTGTAGGTACCCTCCCCTCCCGGCATCTCCGTGTCGCTGAACCGCCAGCCGAGGACACCGCCGTAGAACTCCTTCGCGGCCGCCGCGTCGCTGGTGTAGAGCTCGGTCCAGGACAGGGAGCCCGGCTGGTCCACCAGGTCGACGCCCTTGCTCTCCCCCGGCTGCCAGACGGCGAACTGGCCGCCCAGCGGGTCGCTGTACTGTGCCATCCGGCCCCATTGTTCGAGGTCCGTCGGCGCTACCCGCACGGTGCCGCCGGCGCGCTCCACCGCCTGGGTGGTGGCGTCCGCGTCGGCGACGGTGTAGTAGATCATCCAGGCCGGACGGGCGCCCTCCTCGGTGAGCTTGCCGAGCCCGGCGACCATCTTGCCGTCCTTGCGGAGCATCCCGCCCTCCACGTCCTCCCCGTCGCCCATGGGCTCGTAGTCCCAGCCGAGGACCGCTCCGTAGAAGGCGGCGGCGGCCCGGACGTCGGGGGTGCCGAGGTCGAGCATGCAGGGCGAGCCGGGGGCGAAGTCAGTGGTGATCACCGCGGTGTCCTTTCGCTGATTCCCTTTGGCCTCAGCGTGCCACCGGGCACTGACACTCGCCCTCCGGCTTCGCCGTCCGGGCGTCGCGGGAGGGTCGGCTCGGGCTCGAAGGAGAGCCTGTGGCGCGGGCGGAGGTAGAGGGACTTGTGCTCCACGTCCTTCGGCGGCCACTGGGCGCCGGTGGCGTACCGGCGGGAGCCCTCGACGTGGACGGTGACGGCGGGCTCGTCCATGATCCCGTTGTCGATGCCCTTGATCCAGTAGTCGTACCAGCGGAACATCTTGTCGTGCTCTTCGATGAAGGGGCGCGACTGCATGGGCGGGTAGGGGCCGATGTCCAGCTTCTTGGGGCCGTTGAGGCGGTTGTAGAGCTCGATGGTGCCGTCCAGTGTCCAGCCGCGGCCCTGGTCGATCTGGAGCCAGACCGGGATGTCGATGTTCGGCGCGAGGGTGACCGGGTTGCGCTCCTCGTACCACTCGCCGTCGACCTCGTTCATCACGATGTCGAACCAGGCCTCGTGGTTCTTCGGGTAGTTCAGCACGTGGACGCACTGGAGGCCCTGGGCAGCGGCTTCAGCACCGCGTACACGGTGTGCGCCGTGGCGGCCGTCGTCGCCGCCGCCCTGACCGCGTTCGGCATGATCGGCCCCAAGGGCGCGCACGGTGGCGAGGACGAGGAGTCCGGCGTCGGGCACGGCCCGGGGGGGGGCCATGAGCACCCGCCCCGGGCCGCCCCCCAACAGAATGGGTCGGTTACGGGGGTTGGGGGGGGGCACCCGGTCACGGGTGGCGGGCGCTTCGGACGGCAGGACGCCGGACCCGGTCCCCGTGCGCTAACTCAGCGGTTCGATACGGATGTTGCGGTAGCGCACCGCGTTCCCGTGGTCCTGCAGCCGGATCGCCCCGGCTGCGGGACCTTCGGACGCTCCGCCTCCGGTCGGGCTGTCGATCACGACGTCGTCGTGGATCTTCTTGCCGTTCCACACCACGGTGACCCGCGCGTCGGCCGTCTTGGTGCCCTCGGCGTCGTAGCGCGCGGCGCGGAAGACGATGTCGTACGACTGCCAGGTCTCCGGGGCCTTGGCGGCGTTCACGTCGGGGGCCTTCTTCAGATAGATCGCTCCCGCTTCGTTGGTGTCGGGTGTGGTGTCGCCGTAGGAGTCCAGGATCTGGAGCTCGTAGCGGTCCTGGAGGTAGACGCCGCTGTTGGCGCGGTCCTGGCCCGTCACCTCCGGGGGGAGCCGGGGCAGCCAGTACTCCACGTGCAGCTTGAAGTCGTCGTAGCTGTTCTTGGTGCGGATGTCCCCGCAGCAGACCTCCGTCGCACCGTCGGTGACGGGCCACTGAACCGGGCGCCCGTCGGTGTGCTGCCACCGGTCGAGCCCGTCGCCGTCGAACAGGTCGATCGCTCTGCCGTGCCGGTCGACGGTGAGGAGGTCGAGGTTGACGTGGCCGGTGTCGCCCTCGTCGTACCGGTAGGCGACGCTGTTGTGCCCGGCGCGCAGGCGCAGGACCTCGGTCTGTGTCGACCAGGTGTCCCAGTCGCCGGTGCTGCGGAACTCGGTCTGTTTCACCTTCCGTCCGTTGACGTACAGGGACAGGGACTTGGTGCCCCGGAAGGGGTCCGGACCGTTGGAGTAGCGCAGCCCCAGGTCGTACGTTCCGCTCCGGTCCGCCTCGACGTCGAAGGTCGTCGTGGCGCCCTGGGTGCCGTACCGGTCGACGAATCCGCTGCCGGAGTACGCCCGGTGGTCGGTGTTGATGCCGGCCGCGCCGGTGAGGGACGCCTCCTCGGCCTCGTACAGCGGGCCCTGTTCGGGCTGCTTGCCCGGCATGGCGTTGAGCGTGTACCAGGCTTCGGTGCTCCACAGGGTCTCGCCCGACGCCGAGCCGAACGGGCGCGGGGAGCGCAGGTGCACGACGCGGCCCGGCTTGAGTCCCTCGACGGCCAGGGTCACCTTCTTGCGGTCGTCCGACAGCTTGGCCGAGGTCACCTCCAGGGTCTCCTCGGCGATCTTGGGTCCGCCGTAGTCGCGCGTCGGGGTGTAGCGCCACTGCTCGGCCTCGTAGTGGCTGACAAGGTTGTCAGCGGTCTCCTGCGACAGGGGCTGGGTGTACTCCAGCTCGAAGCCGCCCTTCTTCACCCGCATGGCCTGGATGTCGAAGGTGTTGCCGCCGTTCGGCGTCAGCTTCTGGAGGCCGTACCTGAGCTTTCCCTCCTGGCCCCAGTTGCCGTCCGCTCCCAGACCGCCCGCGTAGATCGCGCCGTCGGGGCCCATGGTGATCCGGTTGACGCCGGCTTCGAGACCCTGGGTGAAACGGAAGACGGCGCCCTGGTACTGGCCCTTGACCTTCTCCAGGTAGGCGCGCTGGAGACCGCCGTAGGTGACGTCACCGAACAGCATCTGCCCCTTGAACCGGCCCTTGGTCAGGTGGAGCGGTGTGCTGGGCGAGTTGGCGATCTCGTTCTGCGGGAGCCAGAGCACCGGCTGGGTCACCGGCTCGGAGTCGAAGGGGCCCGCGGGGTTGGTGTAGTGGTTGAAGAAGCGGTCCTGCTTGATGTGGACCAGCTTCGACGAGGGGAGCCAGCCGCCCTGGTTGTCGGTGGCGAAGAGGTCGCCGCCGGGGCCCCAGCCGATGCCGTTCGGGGTGCGCAGCCCGCCGGCTATGTAACTGACCTTGCCGGTCTTCTTGTCGACCTTGATGGTCGCACCGCGGCCGGGTGCGAGCTGCGGGTCCGTGGTGGCGCCGCCGTAGTTGATGGCGACGGACAGGTTCAGGTAGAAGTAGCCCTTGCTGTACAGCAGTCCGAAGGCGAACTCGTGGAAGTTGCCGCCGTACGGCCAGGTGGCGATGGTCTTGGACTTGTCCATGAAGCCGTCGCCGTCGCTGTCGCCCAGCTCCGTCAGCTCGTGCTTCTGGGAGACGAAGATGGCGCCGTCGACGACCTTGAGGCCCATCGGTTCCTTGAGACCCTCGGCGATCTTCGTGGCCTTCACCTTGTCCGGGCCCGTGGTGCCGGTGACCTCGTCCATGACGTAGACCTCGCCGGCCGTGTTGTCGGTGCCGCCCCAGGTGCTCACCACCAGACGGCCGTCGGGCAACCAGTCCATGCCGGTGACCTGGGGTTCGAAGCCCTCCGGGCGCAGGTCGGTGAGGGTGTGGTCGGGGCGCACCGAGTTGAGCGGCAGGCCGTCGCCCGGCGAGTCCCTGACGCCCTCGCACTCCTTGCGGCCCGGGGCGGTGACCCGGACCACGCCGGCGTCGGTGCTCAGCGCCGTGTTCGGCACGGTCGTGAAGCCGTCGGCGCCCGGCGGCTGCCAGGCGAGGTTGAGCACCTGGTCACCGCCGCGCTCGAAGTGGTCGATGCGCAACGCGTGCATGCCCTCGGTGAGTTGGACGGTGCCGTCCTTGGGTTCGGCACCGTGCAGCCCGTCGTGGTCGATGACCGGCCGGTCGTCGATCAGCAGCCGTGAGCCGTCGTCACTGGTCAGCCGGAAGGTGTACGAACCGTCGGCCGGCACGTGGATGTTGCCGGTGACCTGGGTGACGAAGTTGTCGCCGAACCCGCCGAAGTCGGCGGTCGTCCTCCAGTCGACGGTCGGCATCAACTTGTCGTAGTTCGGGGTCTGTCCGGGCTTGAGTGTGCAGATCTTCTCGAGCGGGACCTGGACGTCGAAGACGCGCAGGGTGACTCCGGGCTCCTGTGGCGGCACGTCGGCCTGTGGTGCGGAGGCCGGCCTGGCCGATGCCAGGGGGGCTCCCCAGAGCCCGCCCGCGACGAACGCGCCGACGAGCAGTCCTGTCAGGGATCTTCGGGCGCGCCGGTACAGCCGTGCGTCCATGCTTCCTCCTGCTGAGTCGACCGGAGGGCCGGATAACTCCGGTGCCGATGGGCGAAAACGCCAACGGTTGCGGCGACACGCTAGGAGACTTCTACTCAACTCGTCCAGACTTTGTACTCGATGAGTTCAAAGTCCTTCCGGTGGGCAGTCTTCATCGATGTAATGGGCGGGCTGCGGGACGGCGGTGCGGTTACTGGGAGGGCGGGATGCGGTAGACGGAGACGTGGGAGCGCGACTCGGCGGTGAACTCGGCGCCGTCCCAGTCCGCGTGCCTGGATTCCAGCTCGAAACCGGCCAGTTGGGCCATGAGGTCGAGTTCGGCCGGCCAGATGTAGCGGTGCGGGGTGCGGAACAGCTCGGCCTGCTTGGTGCCGTCGAAGTGGAAGTGATGCGAGACGACGTGCTGGCGCAGGGTGTCGTAGGTGTCCAGGAGGATGTACCCGGGCTCGGACTGACAGACGACGGCCGGCTGGCCCGGTGGCAGCTTGCGCAGTTCGGGCACCCACAGTTCGATCACGAACCGCCCGCCGGGACCGAGGTGGCGGGCGGCGTTACGGAAGCACTCGACCTGCTCGGTCTGGGTGAGCAGATTGGCGACCGTGTTGAAGACGAGGTAGACCAGGGTGTAATCGCCCGGGGCGGCGGTGGTCGCCATGTCGCCGATGATTACGGGAATCGTGGCCTCGTCGGCCTTGGTCCGCAGCTGTTCCACCATCGGCCGGGACAACTCGATGCCGGTGACGGGGACTCCGCGGCCGGCGAGCGGGACGGCGACCCGGCCTGTCCCGATGGCGAACTCGAGCGCCGCCCCGCCCCCGGCGAGCAGGGCGAGGCGGTCCACGGCCGGCCCCAGAACCTCGGGCGCGAACATTCCGGTACCGGGGGTGTCGTAGCGCCGGGCGGCGTCCGCGTCCCAGATGTCTTCTTGCTCCATTCCGCCAACGCTCGCCATCGGCCCCCGGTGTTGTCCAGCGAATTACGTCAGGGCTTGCGGGCGAGTCCCCCGTGCTCGCCGATGGGATCCGGCGCGGGGGCGTCGCTGTCCGGGCGCCAGAGCGGGACCGGGACGACTCCGGGCTCGATGAGTTCCAGGCCCTCGAAGTACGCCGTGATCTGGTCGACCGTACGCAGGTTGTAGGGAACGGCCCCGCTCTCGTTGTAGGCGTCCTGGGCCTGCTCGAACACGGGGTCGATGCCCCGTGAGCCGTCGTTGACGGAGAGGTAGCTGCCGGACGGCAGCGCGGCCATCAGCCGGGTGACGATGGAGCGCGCCTGGTCGTAGTCGGCGATGTGACCCAGAATGTTGCTGAGGATGAGAGCGGTGGGACGCCTGAAGTCCAGCGTCTCGGCGGCGACCTCCAGGATGCGGTCCGGGTCCAGGACGTCGGCGTCGACGTACGCGGTCGCTCCCTCCGGGGTGGAGTAGAGCAGGGCGCGGGCGTGGGCCAGGACCATCGGGTCGTTGTCGACGTACACGATCCGGGCCTCGGGTGCCATCCGCTGGGCGACCTGGTGCGTGTTGTCGGCCGTCGGCAGTCCGGTCCCGATGTCCAGGAACTGCCGTATGCCCGCCTCGCCGGCCAGGTAGGTGATGTTGCGACGCAGGAAGGCACGGCTGCTGCGGGCGATGGTGACGATCCCGGGGAAGACGGCGGTGTAGGCGTCGCCGGCCTCCTCGTCGACGGGGTAGTTGTCCTTCCCGCCCAGCCAGTAGTTCCAGATCCGGGCCGAGTGCGGAACCGAGGTGTCGATCTTCTGTTGCGCTGATCCCGGTGCCGCGGCAGGGTCGGTCATGAGTACCGTCCGTAGTCGTTCGAGGGCTGTTTTGGCCAACGCATAATCTACGGTCCCACAGCTCATCGGCGCAGGCTTGTCCGCGGATACACAGGGTCACCGCCTGCGCGGATCAGCGGATCAGCGGATCAGCGGATCAGCGGATCAGCGGGACGGTACCGGCCGGCCGGCGAACCGGCCGAGGTCCTCGGCCGCACCGCGCGGCAGATCCTCGACGGCCTCCGGCGGCAGCGCCCCGATCACCTCGCACAGCGGTGCGGCGAGGTCCGGGAAGAGGGCCCAGACCGAGGCCGGGGCGCTGACAGCCGCGAGCAGCAGGTCCCCTTCGTAGAAGCAGGCGTCCAGCAGCGGCTCCTCCAGCAGCAGGCGCACCGCGAGCGGCAGCACGTACGGCAGGGCGACCTGCTGCGAGACGAGCATGCGCAGATCCGCCGGGCGGAGTTCACGCAGCGGCACGCGCCGCAGCTCGTGCACCGTGCGGATCAGGCGGGTCGCGTCGGCGGCCGGATCCTCCCAGCGGGGCGGATCCAGCTCGTCGAGCGTACGGTCGAGGTGCAGCAGACGGTCCATGGCGTCATTCTCGGTAACCGGGCCGACCGGGGCGCCTCCCGGCTCCCGGCTCCCGGCTCCCGGCTCCCGGCTCAGCCGATTTCCACGATGAGGTCGCCGCCCTCCACCTGCTGGACGCGGTTGATGGCCAGCCGGGTGACCGTGCCGGACTTCGGGGCGGTGATCGCGGCCTCCATCTTCATCGCTTCGATCGTGGCCACCGTGGCACCGGCCGCCACCTCGTCGCCCTCGGCGACCGCGAGGGTCACCACACCGGCGAAGGGAGCCGCGACATGGCCGGGGTCGGCCCGGTCGGCCTTCTCCGTGACCGGGATGTCGGAGGCCACCGCCCGGTCACGGACCTGGATCGGCCGCAGCTGACCGTTCAGGGTGGACATCACGGTGCGCATGCCGCGCTCGTCGGCGTCGCCCACCGCCTGGAGTCCGATGAGCAGCCGCACGCCGGGATCGAGGTCGACGCTGTACTCCGTGCCGGGGCGCAGCCCGTAGAAGAAGTCCTTGCTGTCCAGGACGCCGGTGTCACCGAAGGACCGGCGGTGCGTCTCGAACTCCCGGGTGGGGCCGGGGAAGAGGAGACGGTTGAGGGTCGCCCGACGGTCCTTCGCCAGGCCGGCGCGGTCGTCGGCGGTCAGTTCCTGGACGGGCTTGGGCTCGGCACGGCCCCGCAGGGCCTTGCTGCGGAACGGCTCGGGCCAGCCGCCGGGCGGGGTGCCCAACTCGCCGCGCAGGAAGCCGATCACGGAGTCCGGGATGTCGAACCGGTCGGGCTCCTGCTCGAAGTCCGCCGGGGACACGCCCGCGCCCACCAGATGCAGTGCCAGGTCACCGACCACCTTCGACGAGGGAGTGACCTTCACCAGACGGCCGAGCATCCGGTCGGCGGCGGCGTACATCGCCTCGATGTCCTCGAAGCGGTCCCCCAGGCCCAGCGCGATGGCCTGGGTGCGCAGGTTGGACAGCTGTCCGCCGGGGATCTCGTGGTGGTAGACGCGGCCGGTCGGCGAGGCCAGGCCGGCCTCGAAGGGTGCGTAGACCTTGCGGACGCTCTCCCAGTAGGGCTCCAGGTCGCCGACGGCCGTCAGGTCAAGGCCGGTGGGGCGCTCGGAGTGGTCGGTCGCGGCGACGATCGCCGACAGGGAGGGCTGGGAGGTGGTGCCCGCCATCGAGGCCACCGCTCCGTCGACCGCGTCCGCGCCGGCCTGGATCGCGGCGAGGTAGGTGGCGAGCTGGCCACCGGCGGTGTCATGGGTGTGCAGGTGGACCGGCAGGTCGAACTCCCGGCGCAGGGCCGACACCAGCGTCGCCGCCGCGGGGGCCCGCAGCAGTCCGGCCATGTCCTTGACTGCCAGGACATGGGCGCCGGCCTCGACGATCTGCTCGGCCAGGCGCAGGTAGTAGTCCAGGGTGTAGAGCCGCTCGGCCGGATCGGACAGGTCGGCGGTGTAGCAGAGGGCCACCTCGGCGACGGCCGTGCCGGTCTCGCGTACGGCGTCGATGGCGGGCCGCATCCGGGAGACGTCGTTCAGCGCGTCGAAGACGCGGAAGATGTCGATGCCGGTCGCCGCCGCCTCCTGGACGAAGGCATCGGTCACCTCGGTCGGGTACGGCGTGTAGCCCACGGTGTTGCGGCCGCGCAGCAGCATCTGGAGGCAGATGTTGGGCACGGCCTCCCGCAGGGCGGCCAGGCGCTCCCACGGGTCCTCGGCGAGGAAGCGCAGGGCGACGTCGTACGTGGCGCCGCCCCAGCACTCCAGCGAGAGCAGTTCGGGCAGGGTGCGCGCCACCACGGGGGCGACGGCGAGCAGGTCCTTGGTGCGGACGCGGGTGGCGAGCAGGGACTGGTGGGCGTCGCGGAAGGTGGTGTCGGTGACGCCGATGGTCGGCGCGTCGCGCAGCCGGCGGGCGAAGCCGTCGGGGCCGAGTTCGGCGAGCCGCTGCCTCGAGCCGGCCGGCGGTTCACCGGCGGGCAGCGGCGGCAGCTTGGTGAGCGGGTCGATCAGCCGGGGCCGCTCGCCGTGCGGCTTGTTCACCGTGACGTCGGCGAGGTAGGTGAGCAGTTTGGTGCCGCGGTCGGCGGAGTGGCGGGCGGTGAGCAGTTCGGGACGCCGCTCGATGAACGAGGTCGTGACGTGCCCGGCCCGGAAGTCCGGGTCGTCCAGGACCGCCTGCAGGAAGGGGATGTTGGTGGCGACGCCGCGGATGCGGAACTCGGCCACCGCTCGCCTGGCCCGGCCCACCGCGGCGCCGAAGTCCCGGCCCCGGCAGGTGAGTTTCACCAGCATCGAGTCGAAGTGGGCGCTGATCTCCGTACCGGCGTGGGTGGTTCCGCCGTCCAGGCGGATGCCGGAGCCGCCGGGCGAGCGGTAGGCGCTGATGCGGCCGGTGTCGGGGCGGAAGCCGTTGGCGGGGTCCTCGGTGGTGATGCGGCACTGCAGCGCGGCGCCCCGCAGGGTGACGGTCTCCTGCGAGAGACCGAGGTCGGCGAGCGTCTCGCCGGCGGCGATGCGCAGTTGCGCCTGGACGAGGTCGACGTCGGTGACCTCCTCGGTCACCGTGTGCTCGACCTGGATGCGCGGGTTCATCTCGATGAAGACGTGGTTGCCGTCCCGGTCGAGGAGGAACTCCACCGTGCCGGCGTTGCGGTAGCCGATCCGCCGGGCGAAGTTCACGGCGTCGGCGCAGATGCGGTCGCGCAGCGCGGGGTCGAGGTTCGGCGCGGGCGCGAGTTCGATCACCTTCTGGTGGCGGCGCTGCACCGAGCAGTCCCGCTCGAACAGGTGGATGACGTCGCCCTGCCCGTCGGCGAGGATCTGCACCTCGATGTGGCGGGGTTCGACGACGGCCTTCTCCAGGAACACCGTGGGGTCGCCGAACGCGGACGCCGCCTCCCGGGAGGCGGCCTCGATGGCCTCCCTCAGCCGGTCGGGGTCCTCGACGCGGCGCATGCCGCGCCCGCCGCCGCCGGCGACCGCCTTGACGAACACGGGGAAACCGATGCCGTCGGCGGCGCCGACGAGTTCGTCGACGTCGGTGGAGGGCGCCGAGGAGCCGAGCACGGGCACACCGGCCTCGCGGGCGGCGGCCACGGCACGGGCCTTGTTCCCGGTCAGTTCCAGGATCCGGGCGTCGGGTCCGATGAAGGTGATGCCGGCCTCTTCGCAGGCTCTGGCCAGCTCGGGGTTCTCGGACAGGAATCCGTAGCCCGGGTAGACGGCGTCGGCGTCCGCGCGGCGCGCGGCGCGGACGATCTCCTCGACGGAGAGGTAGGCCCGCACCGGATGTCCCGGTTCGCCGATCTCGTACGCTTCGTCGGCCTTCAGCCGGTGCAGCGAGTTGCGGTCCTCGTGCGGGAAGACGGCGACGGTTCGGGCACCCAGCTCGTAGCCCGCGCGGAACGCCCGAATCGCGATCTCGCCGCGATTGGCGACCAGCACCTTGCGGAACATTCTCGATCCCTTCAGCCTGCGGGTTACCAAGCCCATGGGGTGGGGGGCCGGTCGGGGACGCCTTGCGAACCGGGCCACCCCCCCCCGCCCCGCCGCGGGTGTGAGGGGGCCACAGAGGAAACATTTCCTCTGTGGCCCCCTCCGTGGCCCTCCCGGCCCTCATGCGTGCCGGTGGAGTACTACTCCGTGATCTTGAGCAGCTTGTTCGGTGTGCCGGTGCCGGGGTTGCCGATCCTGTCCGTGGTGGCCGTGCCCGTCAGCGCCGTCGCCACGGCCGCCGGGGTGGCGACGGGGTGGCCGGCCAGGTACACGGCCGCCGCGCCGGCCACGTGGGGGGAGGCCATCGAGGTGCCGGATATCGTCCTGGTGCCCTCGTCGCTGTCGTTCCAGGCCGAGGTGATGTCGGAGCCGGGCGCGTAGAGGTCGACGGCCGTACCGAAGTTGGAGAAGTCGGACTGGGCGTCGTCCTCGGTGCTGGAGGCGACGGTGAGGGCCTCCGGTACGCGGGCGGGTGAGCCCTGTCCGGCGTCGGCGGACTCGTTGCCGGCCGCCACGGCGAAGGTGACCCCGGAGGCGACGGCCTTGCCGACCGCCGCGTCGAGGGCGGGGTCGGCTGCGCCGCCCAGGCTCATGTTGGCCACGGAGGGCCCCTTGTGGTTCTCGGTGACCCAGTCGATGCCGGCGATGACCTGCTCGGTGGTGCCGGAACCGTTGTCGTCCAGGACTCTGACGGCCACGACGTCCGCCTTCTTGGCGACGCCGTGCGCGGCGCCGGCGAGGGTGGCGGCGACGTGCGTGCCGTGGCCGTTGCCGTCGTCCGCGGTGCCGTCGTCGTCGACGGCATCGTAGCCGTGGCTCGCCCGGCCCTCGAAGTCCTTGTGCGTGACGCGTACGCCGGTGTCGATGACGTAGGCGGTGACCCCTTCGCCCGCCTTGTCGGGATAGGTGTACTTGCCGTCGCCGGCGGTGTCCTCCTGGTCGACCCGGTCGAGGCCCCAGGAGGGAGGGCCGTCCTGGGTGGCCGTGGCGTGGAGGGTGCGGTTGGCGACGACGGCGCCGACGGCCGGGTCGGCCGCGAGGCGCTCGGCCTCGGACTCGGACAGGCCCGCCGCGGCGAAGCCGTCGAGGGCGGCTCCGTAGGACCGGCTGAGCCTGCCGCCGTACTCCCGGGCCAGGTCCTTCTCGCCGGCGGACGTCGTCTTCTCGTCGAGCAGGACGAGGTAGCTGCCCGCGACGGCGCCTTCGGCGTCGAGGCCGATGACGGCGCCGTGTGCGGGCTCGGCGGCACGGGCGGACGACGCCCCGAGAAGAGCGGCCGTGGTGGCGGCCGTCACCGCGCATGCCGCGGCGGTGACCTTCAGTGCGACGGTACGCATCTGATGCGTCATGAAGAGGGATCTCCTCGTCAGGTGTGGGGGGTTGACCTCCGGCGCGGTGTCACGCGGAGGCTGACGAGAAGAGTGACCACTTGTCGCGGTCAGATCAATGGCGGGGTTCCACGGCGGACGTGGCGCGACGGCACATCTCCACAACGTCCACCCATGTCAGAGCCAACCGGCGGGCAGAAGCCGAGCTGAGCGCGTTGCTTGAAGCGCCAACCAGCGGCTGGGGGAGATCGGTGACCATCCCCTCACCCGGCCCTCACCGCCCTGACGTTTGACGGAGTGGGCCGCGGTCGGAGCCGGGCGGGGACGTCCGGGTCAGGCCTCACCGGTCTCGAAGCGGGAGATGCGGCCGTCGTCGTCGACGGTGAAGGACCACCGGGTGCGCATCTCGCCCCAGGCGTCGTTGCGGTAGCGGGCGAGGAGGCGACGGCCGCCGCCGGACTCGTTGTCGACCTCCAGGTGCCCGTGGGAGGAGAAGATCTCCCGGTCGATCCACTCGGTGAGGTCGCGTTCGGAACCGTCGTCCGCCATGGTGGCACCGGGCGCCAGCAGAGCCAGGAAACCGTCCCGGTCGTGGTTGTTGACGGCCGTGACGAAGGCACGGACGGCGGGGTCGCTGAGACGGGTGCTCTGAATCGTCATGTCCGCCAGCGTCGTACCGGCCGCCGGGCCCCGCCACCCGCGTCACCCGAACGGCGACCGGTGGCGCGCCGGACCGGTGGCGGGGGTGCGACTGTGGTCGGGCCGAGCCACTGCCCCGGGAGACGACGTGACCTGTGACGACCGACGCGATCTGGGCCTGCTGCTGCTCCGCCTTGGAACGGGCGGGGTGCTCGCGGCGCACGGCGCGCAGAAGCTGTTCGGCTGGTTCGGCGGTGGCGGCCTCGAGGGCACCGGCCAGTTCATGGAGTCCATCGGCTATGTGCCCGGCAGGGCGAGCGCCACGGCGGCGGGCCTCGCCGAGGCCGGCGGGGGCGTGCTGCTCGCACTCGGTCTCGCCACCCCGGCGGCGGGCGCCGCGGCGGCCGGTGCGATGGCGGGCGCGTCCGCCGTGCACGCGCCCAACGGCTTCTTCAACCAGGAGGGTGGCTTCGAGTACGCCGCGTCCCTGGGCCTGACGGCCGCCGGACTCGCCGTCACGGGTCCCGGCCGGCTCTCCCTGGACCACGCCCTCGGCCACGCGGTCAACCGGAGCTGGATGATCCCGGTGGCCTTCGCGGTGACCGCGGCGGCCACGACGACGGCGGTGGGGGCGCGCGTCCGGCGGCTGCGGAAGGCCAAGGAGGGCGAGCAGGAGACGTTGTTCGAGGAGTAGTCCGGCGGGCCGGCGACCTCAGCAGCCCGTCGACTCCGTACAGGGCCCGCTCTCGGGCAGATGTGTCTCGGCCCACTTGCCGAGTTCCCTGAGCGCGGGTCCCAGCGCGGCGCCCGACTCCGTCAGGCGGTAGGTGACCCGCAGCGGCGGTCCCTCGTCGACCTCCCGGACCAGGAGTCCCGCGGTGCCCAGTTCGGTCAGCCGGTCGGAGAGCATGCGCTCGCTGATGCCGGGGACGGCCCGGCGCAGATCGGCGAAGTACGCCGGCTGTTCCACCAGCACGGCCACGATCGGTCCGGTCCAGCGCTTGCCGAGCAGCTGGAAAACGCGGGTGATACCGCCGTCCACCTTCCTGCACGCCTCTGATCCATGCACCTGCTCGACCGCCATGCCCCCAGGGTACTACCTCTCCGCAAGGGGATGAAAAAAAGTAAGTCCCTGTGTTATTCATAGTCGAGTACGAATTCTCAGCGGCGGTGTCCCGCGTCTCCGCCCCTGCACTCATGGGAGAAAACCCCAGATGGCCACCCTTCTGCACATCGATTCCTCCGTGTTCCCGGCGTCCGCCTCCGCTTCCCGCGCCGTGGCGGAGACCTTCCGCAAGGCCTGGGAGGAGCAGCACCCCGAGGGCACGGTGATCTACCGCGACCTCGCCACGAACCCGGTTCCGCACCTCACCGCCGACGCCCACACAGCGGCCTTCGCGGATCCGTCGGCGCACACTCCCGAGCAGGCCGACGCCTTCGCCGGGCGCCTGGAACTGATCGAGGAGTTCGAGCGGGCGGACGCGCTGCTGATCGGCGCCCCGATGTACAACTTCACGATCCCCTCCACCCTCAAGGCGTGGCTGGACAACGTGATCGTCATGGGCCGTACGGCAGGTGAGGAACCCTCCGCCAAGGGCACCCCGGTCACCGTGATCGCCAGCCGCGGCGGCTCCTACGCGCCGGGCACCCCTCGCGAGGGCTACGAGTACGTCCAGAACTACCTGCGGGCGGTACTGGTCGACTTCCTCGGTCTCGAGCTCGCCTTCATCGTCCCGGAGCTGACCATGGCCGCGCAGAACCCGGCGATGGCCGAGCTGGTCCCGCTCTTCGAGAGTTCCCGGGAGCGCGCCCACGAGGACGCGGCCGTCAAGGCCAAGAGCCTCGCCCAGCGGCTGGCCGCCTGACCGCGCGGCGTCCGGCGCCGGGTCAGGCCCGGCGCCGGGCGTCCTCCAGGTAGTGCAGCACGGCCGCGACACGGCGGTCCGCGCGGTCGGCGGGCGCCAGATCGAGCTTGGCGAAAATGTTGCGGATGTGCTTGTGGACAGCGCCTTCGGTGACGACGAGCCGTTCGGCGATGGCCGCGTTGCCCAGTCCCTCGGCCATCAGCGCCAGCACGTCCCGCTCGCGCGGGCTGAGCCGCTGCAGCCGGGCGTCCGGCCGGGTGCGGGTGAGCAGTTGGGCGACGACCTCGGGGTCGATGGCGGTGCCGCCGTCCGCCACCCGGTGCAGCGCGTCGAGGAACTCCTCGACCCGGCCGACCCGTTCCTTGAGCAGATAGCCGAGCCGGGCGCTGCCCTGGGCGAGCAGATCGGTGGCGAAGGCCTGCTCGACGTAGGCGGACAGGACGAGGACGGCGAGCTCGGGCCGGCGCCGCCGGGCCTCCACGGCCGCGGTGATCCCCTCGTCGGTGTGGGTGGGCGGCATCCGGACGTCGACGATGGCGACGTCCGGCTTCTCCGCGTCCACCGCGGCCAGGAAGGCGCCGGGGTTCTCGGTCGTGGCCACCACGTCCAGGGACTCGGCGCGCAGCAGCAGCGCCAGCCCTTCGCGCAGCAGGGCGTCGTCCTCGGCGATCACGATCCGCATGGCAGGGTCACCTTCAGGGTGGTGGGGCCGCCGGGAGGGCTGGCCAGTTCCAGTGTTCCGTCGTGCGCCTCGGTGCGTCGGCGGATGCCGGTGAGCCCGGATCCGTTCCGCTCGTCCGCGCCGCCGCGGCCGTCGTCGTGGATCTCCACGTACAGCCGGTCGTCCAGGCGTCGCACGACGACACCGGCGTCGCGGGCGCCACTGTGCTTGGCGATGTTGCTGAGCGCCTCGGCGACCACGAAGTACGCCGTCGCCTCCACGGACGCCGCGCACCGGCCTGCCACGTCGGCGTCGACGCGGCAGGGCACCGGGCAGTCGGCCGCCAGGGCGGTGAGGGCGTCGGGCAGACTGCGGTCGGCCAGGACCGGCGGGAGGATGGAGCGGACGACCGCCCGCAGTTCGGCCAGCGCCTGTTCGGCGGCCTCCTGGGCGCGCTCGAGGACGGCCTCGGCCTCGGCGGGGTTCCGGGTCAGGGCGCGGCGGGCCGCGCCGAGCAGCACGGTGACCGCGACGATCCGGTTCTGTGTGCCGTCGTGCAGCGCCCGCTCGACGCGGCGCAGTTCGGTGGCGTGGGCGTCGAGTGCGGCGGCCCTGGTGGCGGTGAGTTCGGCGACCCGCAGGACGAGGTCGGTCCCGGGGTCGGGGCTGAGCAGCCGCCGTCCGGGCCATGCCTGGAGGCGGGCGAGCCCGGGGGCGCAGAGCACGATGGCAGCGACGAACAGCACACCGAGGAAGGTGACGAACAGGGCGCCGGGCCAGTCGCGCACGGTCCACCAGCCCAGGGCCGCGGTGGCCTCGCTCTCCGGCAGGAGGCGCCAGTACAGCGGGAAGGTGATGTCGTGTACCGCGTTCAGCGGCAGTGTCGCCCCGATCAGTCCGAGGAGCAGGCCGAAGAGCGCGTGCGTGCAGACCCAGCGCACCTCACGGCGTACGGCGCGGTCCGCGAGCGCCGCCCGGAGCCCGGCCGGCGGCTCCGCCGGACCGATGATCTCCGGGCCCCACCGGGACAGCCGGACCCGCTCCCGGTCGGCGACGGCCCGCACCGCGTGCAGGGCGGACGGCAGCAGCCACAGGCCCACACCGACCAGGCAGGCCGCCGCCGTCAGGACCAGCCACAGCATCGCGAGCAGCGCCAGCAGGCCGGTGCCCATACCGCCGATGAGGTGTTCCAGCGCGTCCAGCGCGGCCCGGGCACGGACCGGCACGGCCCGTGGACGCGCCGACGCCGCCTCGTGAGTCACCACCGTCCGCACCTCCCAGGCGCGGAGGATAGAACATCCGGTTCCGAGCCCGCCGGGCCATCCGCCCAGTGGTACGCGGCCGGCGGCGCCGCGGGCCGCGTGCGGTACGCGGCCGGGAGTGCTCCGGGCCCGGGAACGGCGCGGGGTGCTCACTCGCGGATGCCGATGCCCTCGACCGGAGGAGTGCGCAGCAGCCGGCCGATGGGCAGCATCGTGGCGACGAGCGCCAGGACGACGGTGCCGACGACGACGGCGGCCCAGCCGGCGACCGGAACGTGGGGCACGCGCTGCCCGGCCACGGCGTTGACGATCGAGGTCAGGGTGACGGCCGCGATCGCGCCGCCGATGACGAGCGCCACGCCCAGCAGGCCGGCCTGTTCGGCGTGCACCATCCGCTTCACCTGACGGCGGGTGACGCCGGCCAGGCGCAGCAGGGCGAGTTCCCGTGTCCGGGCCAGGGCGGCCATGACGAGCGTGTTGGCGGCGGCCAGGACCGCGTATCCGACCAGGACCGCGATGAGCAGTCTGTTCAGCCAGCCGCTGATGGCCAGGTCCTGGGCGATGTCGCCGGTCAGCCGGTCGGTGTCCACCACCGCGGCGGCCGGGTGGCGGCGGGCGAGGCCGGCCAGGGCGGTGCCGGCGTCGGCGTCCGGCGCGGTGCGGATCAGCACCCGGTCGTCGAGTCCGGTGACGGTGTGCCCGGCGAGGGTCTTCGTGTGGAGGGTGACGTCGCCGAAGCCCCAGCCGCGTTCGTACAGCGCGACGACGCGCAGGGTGACGGGTGTGCCGTCGCCGAGCCACAGCCGGGCCCTGTCCCCGAGGTCCCAGCCGGCGGCGTCCGCCCGTGCGGTGGACACGGCCACGGTGTCCTCGCGCAGCGCGGCGAGGCCGCCCGCGCGGACCTTCAGATCCATCGTGCGTTCCACGCCCTTCGGGTCGATGCCCTGGGCGACCACGGCCTGCGCCTCGAGTCGGCCCGGCACGACGACCGAGGTGCGGCGCACCCCGGTCGCGGCGAGCACGCCGGGGATGCGGCGGGCCTCGGCGGTGGCGGAGGCGGGCAGGCCGGCGGCACCGGTCAGGACGTGCTGGGCGAGGACGCCGTCGCGGCTCTGGACGACGGTCTGCCGTTGGAGGTTGTCCTGCAGGAACCAGACGGTGCCGCCGAAGCCGACGGAGAGCACCAGCGCGGTGAGTACGGCGACCATGCCGCGCGCGTTGGCCCGCAGGTTCGCTGCGGCGAGGTAGCCGCTGTCGCCCCACACGGCCCGCAGAACGGGCCCGAGCAGCCGGGCGGCAGCCTGGTTGATCCAGGGCGCCAGCAGCGCGACCCCCAGCACGAACGCGTAGAGCATGCCCATCGCGGCGCCCAGCGCGGTCTGACCGTCGGTGGCGCCGGTGAGGCCGGTCAGGGACACCGCGGCGGCGAGGAACACCAGGCCCGTCACCACACGGGCCCTGCTGCCGGGGCCGCGTTCCACGGCCGCCTCCCCGAGCGCTTCGGTGGGTCTGATCCGGGTGACGCGCAACGCGGCGATCCAGGCGGCCAGGAGTGCCACGGCGGCGACGGCCACGATCACGGCCGCCGCGGACAGCGGTCCGCCCCGGACGGTGAAACCGTCGGGCACGAACTCCCGGGACACCAGTTCGTCGCGGATGTACCGCGTGGCGAGCAGCCCGGCCGGGACGCCCACGACGGCGGCGACCGGACCGAGCAGACCCACCTCCGCGAGGAGCATCCGCCGCACCTGGCCCGGGGTGGCCGCGACGGCCCGCAGCAGGGCGAGGTCGCGCCGCCGGTGCCGTACCGACAGGCCGACGGTCCCGGCGACGACGAAGACGATGATCATCGCGGCGTATCCGCCGAACGCGCCGCCCGCCTGGAGGGTGAACGCCCGTGCGGCCGCGGCCTCGGGCTGTGCCGCCAGTCCGCGCTCGTCACCGGTGTACGTCGTGGCGTCCGCGCCGCCCGCCACCCGGCGCACCGCGTCGAGCACGGCGGAGCGGTCGGCGTCCGGTTCGGCGAGGACGCCGATGGCGTCGAAGCGGTCCGGGTGCGGATCGAGGCGGGCCGCCCGCGCGTCGGTGAAGAACAGCGCCGCCCGCTCCCCCGGCGCGCCGTCGGTCTCGACCACGCCGCTCACCCGGTACCGCCGGCTCTCTCCCCCGGTGATGACGTCCATGGTGCCGCCGGGGGCGAGTCCGCGGCCGTCGGCGAGCCGGGCGTCGACGGCGATCTCCCCGTCGGCGCGCGGCGGCGCGCCGGTCACCAGCCGGTACGGGGCGAGGGCGGCGCTCGCCCACCCGTGGCCGGTGGCCGGCAGGTCCGGGGCCACCGTCGTGGTGACCGCGATCGCACGGTCGCCCACCGCACGCGCCACACCGGGCACCGCAGCCAGCTCGCCGGTCAACGCGGCGCTCACACCGCCGCGTTCGGGGAGCGTCACGGTGGTGTACTCGGTCTCGCCGAACACCGTGGGGCCGGCCACCCGCAGGTCCCGGTCGGCGACGACGGCGACCGTGGCGCCGTAGCGCTGCGGTTCGCCCTTGTAGCGCCATCCGGACTCCACGAGCAGGGCGCAGGTCATCAGGACGGCGACACCCGCGGCGAGTGCGACGAACGTGGCGACGAAGCCGCCCTTGCGGAAGCGCACCATCCGCGCGGCCAGGTGGAGCACGGCTCAGCCCTCCCGGCTCACGACGGGCTGCCGGCGGCCGAGCAGCGCCAGGTGTTCGGCGATCCGCTCGGCGCCGGGCTGTGGCATGTCCCGCACGATCCGCCCGTCGGCGAGGACCAGCACGCGGTCGGCGCAGGACGCGGCGACCGGGTCGTGGGTCACCATGACGACGGTCTGCCCGAACTGGTCGACCGCCGACCGCAGCAGGGCGAGGACGTCGGCGGCGGTCCGGGTGTCCAGGGCCCCGGTGGGTTCGTCGCAGAAGATCACCTCGGGGCGGGTGACCAGCGCGCGGGCGATGGCGACGCGCTGCTGCTGGCCGCCGGAGAGCTGCGCGGGCCGGTGCCGCAGCCGGTCGCCGAGTCCGACCCGCCCGATCACCTCGGCCACCCAGGCCCGGTCCGGCCGGTGGCCCGACAGCCGGGAGGGCAGCAGGATGTTCTGCTCCACGTTCAGCGCGCCCACCAGGTTGAACGCCTGGAAGACGAAGCCGACCCGGCTGCGGCGCAGTTCGGTCAGCTGCTTCTCGGACATCGACGACAGATCGGTGGCCCCGATCCGCACCGTCCCCGAGCCCGGCCGGTCCAGTCCGGCCGCGCAGTGCAGCAGGGTGCTCTTGCCCGAGCCGGACGGTCCCATCACGGCGGTCGCCGTGCCGCGCGCGAACACGGCGCTCACGTCGTCCAGCGCCACGACCGGCTGATCACCGCCGTACGTCTTGTGCACATGGTCGAGGCCGACGGCGACGTCGGCCGGGGTCACTGACATGGTGGGGCGCCTTCCGGGCGGAGCTCGTCGGGGAACATCCACGACGGTAGGAGGTGCGGACGCCGCCGCCCATGCAGCCAGTGACCGGACGGTGGTGGTGCAGGCACTACCACCGCCCGGCGGGCGGCACAACGTCCGTCCGCGCGCCGTTCACCCCGGCCCGGCGCGGTTTCGACGGCGAGCACACGGGACCGCAGGTCAACGGAAGATCACCTACCGGTCTCGGCGGACCCCCTCCGTGCCCTCTTCGAGACTCACCTGCAACGCTCCGTACCGCACGTTCCGGCCCGTCGCGCCGTCACAGTCACTGAAGTCGGCGTCGACCAACCGAGGGGACACGGACGATGAAGTGGCACGGGACACGACGGCCGGCCGGAGCGCTGCTCGCGCTCGCGGCGGCGAGCTGCCTGCTGGCCGGCGGCTGCAGTGCGGGAAGCGACAGCGGCTCCAAGGCGAGCGACGCGTCCTACGACCGCGGGGGCGACGGCTCGGCGCCGCTGCCCGGACCCGACCGGGGCCCGGGAGGGCGGTACGACGGTGAACGGGACGAGGGCGAGCAGGACTCCCGCGAGGTCGCGCCCGATCCCGACTACCTGTCGACCTTCGCGCTGGACGTCGACACCGCCTCGTACGGCTATGCCCGCCGCACCCTCGCGGAGGGCCGGCTGCCCGATCCGTCGACCGTCCGTCCCGAGGAGTTCGTCAACAGCTTCCGGCAGGACTACGAGCGTCCCGGCGGCGACGGCTTCACGGTCACCGTGGACGGCGCCCGCACCGAGGAGGAGGACTGGTCGCTGGTCCGGGTCGGCCTGGCCACCAGGGCCGCCGATCCAGGCGGTGAACGCCCGCCCGCCGCTCTGACGTTCGTCATCGACATCTCGGGTTCGATGGCGGAACCGGGCCGCCTCGACCTCGCGCAGGATTCCCTCGCGACCATGACGGACCGGCTGCGCGACGACGACTCGGTGGCCATCGTCACCTTCAGCGACGAGGCCGAGACCGTCCTGCCGATGACCCGGCTCGGCGGCAACCGGGGCGAGGTGCACGACGCCGTCGACAGCCTGGAGCCGACCGACTCCACCAACCTCGGGGCGGGTGTCGAGACCGGGTACGAGACCGCGGTCGAGGGGCTGCGCGAGGGCGCGACCAACCGGGTCGTGCTCGTCTCGGACGCCCTCGCCAACACCGGTGACACGGACGCCGACGCGATCCTCGAACGCATCGCGGACTCCCGCCGCGAGCACGGCATCACCCTGTTCGGCGTCGGCGTCGGCAGCGACTACGGCGACGAACTCATGGAGACGCTCGCCGACAGGGGCGACGGCCACACGGTGTACGTGTCCGGCGAGGAGGACGCCCGCGAGGTGTTCTGCGAGCAACTGCCCCGCAACATCGAACTGACGGCCCGTGACGCCAAGGCGCAGGTCGCCTTCGACCCGGAGACGGTCGCCGAGTTCCGGCTCGTCGGCTACGACAACCGGCGGGTCGCCGACGAGGACTTCCGTGACGACCGGGTGGACGGCGGCGAGGTCGGGCCCGGCCACACCGTGACCGCCCTGTACGCCGTGCGCACCAGGGCCGGGGCCGACGGCCACCTCGCCACGGCGACCGTGCGCTGGCTCGATCCCGACAGCCGCGCCCCGCACGAGGAGACGGGCGATCTGGAGGCCGACGGCCTCGTCGACTCCGTGTGGAGCGCGCGGCGCGGTCTGACGGTCACCGCCGCCGCGGCCTACTTCGCCGACGCCCTGCGCTCCTTCGACCACCGCTACAGCGCGCTGCCCGGCGCCCCCGGTCTGGGTGAACTCTCCGAGCGGGTCCACGACCTGGCGGACCGGACGGAGGACGAGGACATCCGTGAGCTGGCCGAGTCGATCCGCGCGGCGAACCGCCTGGAGTGACCCCGGCCCATTGACTCCTCCTTACGCACGGGTAAGTTGACTCCCGAGTAAGTAAGGCAGGGCCAGCACGAGAGCATCAGCCGCGACCGGGAGCCGTCATGGGCGTACGCAAGGATCTGAAACGGGCGAAACGACGCACGGATCTGGCGAGCAGGACCGGAGTCGAGATCGTCAGGGACGAGCACGGCGTCGTGCGTGAGGCCCGTACGGCGGCCCTGGCCCCGCGGCGGACCACCGGCAGTACGGCCGACATCCCGTTCACCAACGCGGCCGAGGCCCCCGACGCGGTGGTCCTGCGGCGCGAGGAGCGCGGTGTCTGGCGCCCGGTCACGGCGGCGGCCTTCGCCCATGAGGTCACCGCCGTGGCCAAGGGGCTGATCGCCGCCGGGCTGGAACCGGGCGACCGGGTCGCCGTGATGTCCCGTACGCGCTACGAGTGGACGGTCCTGGACTTCGCGGTCTGGTCGGCCGGCGGCCGGACCGTGCCGGTCTACCCCACCTCCTCCGCGGAGCAGGTGGGGTGGATCGTCCGTGACTCCGGCGCCCGGTACGTCGTCACGGAGACCGCGCAGAACACGGCCGCCGTCGCCACCGGCACCGCCGCCCACCCCCGGCCCCCGCACGTGTGGGAGCTGGACGCGGACGCCCTCGCCGAGCTCACCGCACTCGGCCGGGACGTCCCCGACGAGGAGGTCACCAAGCGCCGTACCGCCCTGACCCCCGACAGCGTCGCGACCGTCTGCTACACCTCCGGCACCACCGGACGCCCCAAGGGCTGCGTCCTCACCCACGCCAACCTGTACGCCGAGGCCGCCAACACCGTCGAGCTGCTGCACCCCGTCTTCAAGGAGGTCACGGGCCAGGCCGCCTCGACCCTGCTCTTCCTCCCGCTCGCCCACGTCCTGGGCCGCACCATCCAGATCGCCTGCCTGCTCGCCCGCATCGAGATCGGCCACTTCCCGAGCATCAGGCCCGACGAACTCCGGCCCGCCCTCAAGTCGTTCCGCCCGACGTTCCTGGTCGGCGTTCCCTACCTCTTCGAGAAGATCCACGACACCGGCCGGGCCACCGCCGAGAAGATCGGCCGCGGCGCCTCCTTCGAACGCGCCCACCGCGTCGCCGTCCGCTTCGGCGAGGCCCACCTCGACAGGTTCCTGGGCCGCGGCAAGGGCCCCGGCCCCGGCCTGTACGCCGCCTGGGCACTGTACGACCTGCTGGTCTACCGCAAGGTCCGCAAGGAACTCGGCGGCCGGATGCGCTACGCCATCAGCGGCGGCTCCCCGCTGGAGCGCGACCTCAACCTCTTCTTCTACGCGGCCGGGATCATGGTCTACGAGGGCTACGGCCTGACCGAGACCACCGCCGCGGCCACCATCGTCCCGCCGCTGGGCCCCCGCCCCGGCACGGTCGGACTCCCGGTCCCCGGCACCGCGGTCCGCATCGCCGGCGACGGCGAGGTGCGGATCAACGGCGGCATCGTCTTCGGCTCCTACTGGAACAACCCGGCCGCCACCGACGAGGTGCTCGACGAGGGCTGGTTCACCACCGGCGACCTCGGTTCACTGGACGAGGACGGCTACCTGACCATCACCGGCCGCAAGAAGGACATCCTCGTCACCTCCGGCGGCAAGAATGTCTCCCCGGCCGTCCTGGAGGACCGGCTGCGCAGCCGCCCGCCCGTCGGCCAGTGCCTCGTCGTCGGCGACAACCGGCCCTTCGTGGCCGCGCTGATCACCCTCGACCCCGAGACGGTCGCCCACTGGCTGGCGGTGCGCAGGCTGCCCGCCGGCACCCCGATGTCCGAGGTCGTCCGCGACCCGCGGATGCGCGCCGACGTGCAGAAGGCCGTGGACTACGCCAACGAGGCCGTCTCCCGCGCGGAGTCCATCCGCGCCTTCACCCTGATCGAGGGCGAGTTCACCGAGGAGAACGGACTCCTGACGCCGTCCCTCAAGGTCAAGCGGCGGGCGGCGCAGGAGGCCTACGCGGACGAGATCGAGGCGCTGTACTCCTGACCCCGGCGTCCCGCAGGGCACGGAGGTAGCGCCTGCGGACGTGGAGCTGTGCCAGCAGGAGAACGGGGAAGAGCGGGCGCCAGGGGCCCGCCGGCGCCGCCCGGGTCAGGGAACGCAGGGTCAGCAGGACCCGGCCGTCGTCCTCCCGGTGCACGATGAAGGCCTCTTCCCCGCTGACCGGGTGGCCCGGGCGGGTGCCGTAGGCGAAACCGCACCGGTCCCCGCTCGCCACCACGGCGACGACCTCGACCGGCTCCCGCACGACGCACCGGCCGAGGCCCGCCGTGACGGTGTACCGTCCGCGCTCGCGCACTCCGACGCCGCCCCCGTCGGCCGGGGCGACGGCGAAGCCGCTGCGCCGTTTGACCTCCCACCGCAGCACCGCCTCCCTGGCGGCGGTCCAGACGTCCTCTCCCCGTCCGATCGTCACGGTCGTCTCGAACCGGCGGAAGCCGGGCGGGGAGGCAGACCAGACCAGGGCCTGCGGGGCGGTGGCGCCGCGGGGGCCGTAGGTGAGACCGCCGTCCTCACCCACGCGCGTCCGTCTTCCGCCCCAGGAAGGCGGACAGGCCCGTCAGCAGCCGGTCGACGTCCTCGCCACTGGTGTACGGGGCCAGTCCGACGCGCAGGCCGCCGGTGTCGCCGAGGCCGAGGCGGCGGGACGCCTCCAGCGCGTAGAAGCTGCCGGAAGGCGCGTGGACGCCGCGCTCGGCGAGGAAGCGGTAGGCGTCCTCGGTGCGGTGGCCGTCGAGGGTGAGCAGCAGGGTCGGGGTGCGCCGGGCCGCCCGGGAGTGGACGGTGACCTGCTCCAGGGCCGCCAGCCCTTTCTCCAGCCGGTCGCGCAGGACGCCCTCGTGTTCCTCGATCCCCTCGAACGCCGCGGCGAGCCGTGCACGGCGGCTGCCGCCCGGCCCGGCGGCCAGCCCGGCCAGGAAGTCGACCGCCGCACGGGTGCCCGCGAGGAACTCGTAGGGCAGCGTGCCGAGTTCGAAGCGCTCGGGCACCGCGTCCGTGGAGGGCAGCAGTTTGTCCGGGCGCAGTGTCTCCAAGAGCTCGGGTCGGGCTGCCAGGACGCCGTGGTGGGGGCCGAGGAACTTGTACGGGGAACAGACGAAGAAGTCCGCGCCGAGCGCCTCGACGTCGACCGGGGCGTGTGCGGCGTAGTGCACGCCGTCGACGTACAGCAGGGCGCCCGCCTCGTGCGTGATCCGCGCGATCTCGGCGATCGGGGGCATCGTGCCGATCAGATTGGAGGCCGCGGTGACGGCCACCAGCCGGGTGCGTCCGGAGAGCGCGGCGCGGATGTCGTCGGCGGTCAGCTCGCCGGTGGCCGGGTCGAAGTCCGCCCGGCGGACGGTGCAGCCGGTCCGCCCGGCCGCCTGGACCCAGGGGCGGATGTTGGCGTCGTGGTCCAGCGTGGTGACGACCACCTCGTCGCCCGGTGACCAGGTGTCGGCGAGGGTGCGGGAGAAGTCGTAGGTGAGCTGGGTGGCGCTGCGGCCGAAGACGATGCCCGCCGGGTCGGCGCCCAGGAGGTCGGCCATGGCGCGCCGGGTCTCCACGACGACGGTCTCGGCGTTGCGCTCGCCGGGCAGACCGTCGCCGCGGATCGAGAGCGGCCGGGACAGCGCGGCGGCGATCGCCTCGATGACGGGCAGCGGCGTCTGGGTGCCGCCGGGGCCGTCGAAGTGCGCGGTGCCGGCGGCCAGCGCGGGCACCTGGGCGCGCAGGGCGGTGAGGTCGTACGTCACGTGAGGCCTCCTGTCGATGCGGTGGGTGAGGGCGCCGGTCAGGTGGAGGGGCCGTCGGTCCGCGGTTCGAGCGGCGGGTCGGAGAGCTGCTCGCGCAGATAGTTCCAGACGACCGCGATCAGGGCGGCGACCGGTACGGCGAGCAGGCTGCCGACGATGCCGGTCAGACTGCCGCCGAGCGTCACCGCCAGCAGGACGACCGCCGCGTGCAGTCCGAGACCGCGGCTCTGGATCATGGGCTGGAACACGTTGCCCTCGAGCTGCTGCACCACGATGATGACGGCCAGCACGAGCAGCGCGTCCGTCAGCCCGTTGGAGACCAGCGCGATCAGTACCGCGACGAAGCCGGCGAACAGGGCGCCGATGATGGGGACGAACGCGGACACGAAGGTGAGCACCGCCAGCGGCAGCACCAGGGGGACGTCGAGGATCCACAGGCCCAGTCCGATGAAGACGGCGTCGAGCAGGCCGACGAGCGCCTGGGAACGCACGAACGAGCCCAGGGTGAGCCAGCACCGCTCGGCCACGGCCGGGACGTCGGTGGCGAGCCGCCCGGGGAGCTGCCGGCCGAGCCACGGCAGGAAGCGCGGGCCGTCCTTGAGGAAGAAGAACATCAGGAAGAGCGCCAGGAGCGCCGTGACCACACCGCTGAAGATGGTGCTCACGCCCGTGACGGCGGTGGTGGCGATGGCGCCGGCGCTGTCCTGGATGCGAGCGGTCGCGGTGTCGAAGGCACCGGCGATCTGGGCGTCGTCGATGTTCAGCGGCGGCCCGGCGGCCCATTCGCGCAGCCGCTCGACGCCCTCGACGACGCCGTCGGCCAGCTCGCCGGACTCCGACGCCACGGGCACCGCGATCAGTGCCACGGTGCCCGCGGCCACCAGCAGGAACAGCACGGTCACCAGGGCCGCGGCGAGCGCGGGTGGCAGCCCGCGGCGGCGCAGGAATCGGGTCGGGGGCCAGGTGAGCGTGGTGAGGAGCAGACCGACTATCAGCGGCCAGACCACCGACCACATCCGGCCCAGCACCCACAGCGCCACCGCCGACGCCACCAGGACCAGCAGCAGTTCACCGGAGACACGCGCCGACGTACGCAGCGCGGCGCGGGTTCTCCCCGCGTTCAACGTGGCAGACATGGAGGCACCTTATGGGGCCCGCCGTTCGCGGTGATCGTCAGGGACCCGTTCGGGAGGGGCGTACGGCGGGATTCGCGCCGTGTCGGCCGGGGAACGGCCGGGTCCGGTGGGGCAGACTGAGGACATGGGCGACCACCTCAAGGCCCGCGGGACGTCATCGCGTCGCTTCCCCCAGGCTCCGGAGAGTGTGGCGGAGGCCCGGCGGTTCGTGCGGGCCGCTCTCGGTGGTGCCGCGCCGGACCTGGTGGACACGGCTCAGCTGCTGGTCAGTGAGCTGGTGACCAACGTCGTCCTGCATGCCCGCACCGAGGTCGAGGTGGCGGCCCGCGTCGACGACGGCACGGTCCATGTGCGGGTCGGCGACCGCCGGCCGGACCGCGGGCTCGTGCCGCACGGATGCCCGCCCTACGCCGGTACGGGACAGGGTCTGCCGCTGGTCGCCAGGCTGTCGTCCCGGCGGGGCGTCGAAACCGGTGGCGGGGGCAAGACGGTGTGGTTCGAGCTGCGGCCCGGGGGACCGCCCCGGTACCCGGACGACTGGGAGCCCGTCGTGGCACCCTCCGGCTCCGGAACGACGGTGACGCTGCTCGACGTGCCGGCGGCGCTCTACGCGGCGGCTCAGCAGCACCGGCACACCCTGTTGCGCGAGGTGACCCTGGCCGTCGGCGCCGGCCACGATCTCGGTGTCCCCCCGAAGGACCTCGCCGTCGCGCTGGACATGAGCCAGCTGATCACCACGTCCGTGACGGCCGCGCTGCGGCGGGAGCCCTCCGGACAGGCGATCCGCTCACTGCCCCTGTCGGTGCCGCCGGACGCCGAGCCGTCGGTACAGACCCTGCGCGCGGTGCTCGACCTGGCCGAGGAGGGAGCCCGTGAGGAACGCCTGCTGACGCTCCCGGCGCTGCCGCGGCAGCGCCTCTTCCACCAGTGGCTGTTCGACCAGATCGTCGGACAGCTGGCCGGGGCGCACCCCACGGCGTGGACGGTGGTGCCCGGGGAACCGGGCGCCAGCCCCTCGGAACCCGTGGCGTGGGACGCCGGGCAGGTGCAGGCGAGCAGAACTCCGACGATCGCCGCCGACGAGCGCAACCGGATCATCGCGGCGAACGGTCCGGCGGCCGACCTGCTCGGCTGGCACCCGGACGATCTCGCCGGACGACCGCTCACCACGCTCATCCCGGAGCACCTCCGCAGACGGCACGTCGCGGCGTTCACGTCCCTGCTGCTCAGCGGGCAGCCGCGGATCCTGGACCGCTCGGTGCCGCTGCCCGCGCTGCACCGCGACGGCCGGCTGATCCCCGTACGGCTGTTCATCCAGCCGCAGGAGACGGCCGACGGCCGCACCGTCTTCGTCGCCCAGCTCGCCCCGCGGGCGGCGGTCCCCGGTCCCTCCGCGGACCCGCCCGGCCGTGTCCGGTCCCTGACACAGGGGGAACCGGAGCTGCCGCCCCCGCCGGCCACCGGCCGGGCCGCGGACCGGTCCGCGCTGGAGCGGCTGTCGCTGCTGGCCGACACCGCGGCCGCGCTGAGCAACGCCCCGAACCTGGACGGGGGTCTGGAACAGGTGGGCCGGATCCTCACCCAGCGGCTGGCCGACTGGTGCGCGGTGGACCTGTTCACGGAGAGCGGCCAGGTGGAGCGGGTCTCCCTCACCCACCGTCCGCCCGGCGGTCCCTGGCCCGAGGAGTACGAGGGCCGGCTCCCGCCGGTGTCCGACGCCGCCCGCGGTCCCCTGGCCCGTGCGCTGCGCGGGGCGGGCCCGCTGCTGCTCACCGGGCCGCCGTCGCCCAGCCAGGTCACGAGCCCTCTGGACGCCCACTACCTGGGGCTGTTCCGGACCATGGGCGCGGACAGCGCGGTCGTCGCCCCGCTCCGGGCCCGTCGGCAGATCATCGGCGTCCTCACCGTGGCCCGCCGCGGACGTGACTCGCCGTTCACGGAAGAGGATCTGCCGCTGGTCCACGACCTGGTGCGCAGTCTCGCCCTGGGAGTGGACAACCTCCGTCTCTACCAGGAGACGCGCAACATCGCCGAACGTCTCCAGCGCTCGCTGCTGCCGAGGCTGCCGGAGGTCGAGAACCTGCGGCTGGCCGCCCGCTACGCGGCCTCCTCCGCCACCGCCCAGGTCGGCGGTGACTGGTACGACAGCTTCGTCCTGTCCAACGGGGACACGGCGCTGGTCATCGGTGACGTCACCGGGCACAACCTGGACGCGGCCATCGCCATGAGCCAGCTGCGCAGCATGCTGCGGGGCATCGCCGTGGACCGTCAGGAGCCGCCCGAGACCGTGCTGCACCGCCTGGACCTGGCGAACCACAGCCTGTACCGCGAGTCCACCGCCACCTGTGTCTACGCTCTGGTCAAGGGCCGCGGGGACGGCCCGTGGGAGCTGGTGCACTCCTCCGCCGGGCATCCGCCGCCGCTGCTCATCGAGCCGGACGGCCGCACCCGCTATCTGGAGGACGGCTCGGGGCTGTTGCTCGGGGTGGACCCACGGATGCTCCGGCCCCGGGCCCGGGACGCGATCCCGGCGCATGCGACGGTGCTGCTGTACACCGACGGACTGATCGAACGCCGGGGAGAGCATTTGGACGACGCCATGGAGCGGCTCCGCCGGCATGCCGCCGCGCTGGCCCGGGAGCCGCTCGACGTGCTCTGCGACGAGCTGCTCATCGGGCTGGGCGCCGACAGCGACGACGACATCGCCGTCCTGGCCGTACGGCCCGTACCGCCGCGCTGACCGCCGTCCTCCGGTGGTCCGGTGGCGGCGCGTCCGGTCCGCGCGCCGCCACCGGACCGGTCAGTCGAAGGAGTCGAGGGTGAGTGAGGCCTGGCTCGGGTTGCCGTCGTGGACGAGCGACTCGTGGTTGCCCACGTCGTCGAAGGCGAAGGAGTAGGCCTTGCCGTCGGCCATCTGCGCGTGGACGGCGCGGGCGTAGTGGTTGGTGACGGAGTCCTGGTAGAAGCCGCCGGAGCCGGAGTCGGGCTGGTTGGGGTTGGTCAGGAGCGTGGAGCGGTTGAATCCGGCGCACAGGGTGCGCGAGATCGGGCCGCGCACCTGGTCGTTGGGGGCGTCGAGCCTCCTGTGGCAGCCGAAGACGGACGAGGCGTCCGGCTTCTGGAAGCTGGTGACGACGGCTCCCGCGCCGTTGGTGAAGTTCATGACGTCACCCGAGACCCGGCCGTAGTACTTGACGTCGGGCTGGTTGGCGAAAGGTGTGACCGTCAGGGTCGAGGTGGAGTACTTCCGCCAGACACGGTTGACGTAGTCGTCCATGACCGACGCCGGCAGAGCGCCCGTCTCCACCCCGTACAGCGGGGACAGCGCGCGCAGCGCGGTGCCGTCGGACCGGGTCTGGATCAGACCGGCCCAGCCTCCGGACTGTCCTCTCAAGGCGTTGAAGAACCCGTTGTAGCCGCCCGGTTTGAGCCGCCCGGTGCTCGCCGTGCTGCCGTCGGCGCGCCGCACTCCCACGGAGTAGGGCGCGGAGAACATGTCGACCTGTGTGCTGTTGAGCCACAGACCCGAGTCGTTGAGCGTGTACTCGGACCAGTTGAACAGGATGTTCCGGTTGGGGTCGGTCGGGTTCTGCACCGCAGGCTGCACCAGCCCTCCGGTCGCCAGCTTGAACACCAGCTTCTGCCCGTAGGAGAAGTAGACGCGCCCGGAGAACTTGGGGATGCGGATGGTCGCGGACCGCCCGGGCGCCGGGCCCGGTATCGCCGCGTCGGGTGCGGGGGCCGGGGGGTTGCCGCCCGCGGGCCAGGCGTGGAACGTGCCGTTCGCGTCGGCCCAGCCCTGCCGGCCGGTCGACAGCTGGGTGCCGAGGTTGTACACGTACACCTGCTCGCCGCGGCCCGAGTTGTTGGTGATGGTCAGGGGGATGGTGTCCGGGACCGCGGCGTGGGCGGGGGTGGCCGTCCCCGCGGTGAGCAGTGAGCCGGCGATCACCGAGGCGACGGCCGTCCCCACGGTCAGGATGTGGCGTCCGGGTAAGCGGAACATGCTCCGTCTCCGTTCGACTTCGTCGGTGGGGGGAGGATCTGAGAGCGCTCTCAAGCGTGTCGCTTTGATGTAGACCTGTCAATGGTGTGGCGTGCACGCGCCCCGGGCCGGGGCGCGTGCCGACTACAGCCTCTCGGCCGGGAGCGACGCGTAGCGTTCGGCGAGGCCGGTCACCGTGGGGTGGTCGACGGGGAACACGAGGTCGTCCACCCGGGTGACGGGGACGACCCCGACGGCGGCGTTGGTCGCGAACACGGCTTCGCACGCGGCCAGTTCGGGTAATGCGACGCGGGCGGTCGTCCCGGCCCCGGCACGGCGCAGGAGCTCACGGGCGGTGCCCGCCAGGGCCGGGCCGGCGGGCCAGACCACTCGGCCCCCGCGGACGACGCCGACGTTCCAGGTGCTGCCCTCCAGCACCGTCGAGTCGCCGTCCGTGAACAGGACGTCGTCGAAGCCGTCCCTGCGCGCCTCGCGCCGCAGCCGCAGTACGCCGAACAGGCCGACGCCCTTCACCTCCGGCAGGTCCCGGAGGTGAACGGCGGACCGCACCCGCAGCGGCTCCACCCCGGTGGCGGGCACGGGCCTGGCCGTCACCAGAACCTGCGGATCCGCGTCCTGGCCGATGTTGCCGAGGTGGAGGGCCGGATCGAAGACGGTGATCCGTACGGTGCACCGGCCTGTCGCCGGCACCGCCCGGCGCGCCCAGGCCCGCACCCGCCCGAGGTCGAGCGGCACGTCGAAGAGGACGCGGCAGTCACGGGCCAGCCGGTCGAGGTGCAGTTCCGGTCCGCGGACCCGGCCGTCCTCGACCGCCATGGTGGTGAAGTGGCCGTAGTTGGTCAGGGCCAGTGTCCGCAGCGCCTGCGGGTCGGCGGGCGAGCCGTTCAGTTCGGTCGTGGAGCCCACCGTGCCACCCGTCGGGGAGAGAGGGGCAGCCGGTCGCCCCCTCGGCGGAGCGCGCACCGCTCAGCTGGTACCGGACTCATTTGATGAAGTCCTCGACGACCTTCGGCGGCCAGGTGCCGACCTTGAGCACGCCCATGGAGTAGGCCCGGGACACCAGGGCGGCCCGGTTCGGCACCTTGAGCTTTCGGAGCAGACCGGAGACGTGGTACTCGACTCCCTGGCGGCTGAGGTAGAGGCGGGAGGCGAGCGGCACGGTGGAGACACCGGCGGCTATGCCTTCGAGGATACGGGCGTCGACCTCGCTGAGAAGCTTCTTCCGGGGCACCACGACCCCGGCGTCCGCACTCTCGCCTTCCGCCGCGGGCAGCATCACCAGGATCGCGGCGACGTCCGGGATGTGACCGCCGCGCACCGCCATCGCGGTCAGCGGAAGCGTGTGCGCGGTGTCCTGGCCCACGATGATGGCCTCGGTGGTGAACCGGTGCCGCTTGCCCTCCAGCATGCGGGAGAACTGCTGCATCAGGGGCTGCCGGACGCCGGGGTGCACCAGGTCGCAGAAGGGCCGGCCGCAGAGGTCCTCCACGGGACTGCCGAACCGGCGGTCGAACTCCTGGCTGACCTGCTGGATGGTCAGGGTGGGATCCAGGCAGGCCACGGAGGTGTGGGACCCGTGGACACCGGCGGCCGCGGCGTCCAGCGCCTCGGTCCCGTCGACGGCGTGCGGACGATCCATGACGAGGTCGTGGGGGAAGAGCGTCAAGGAACTCAGACCCTTCTGCGTCGTGCGGCGAGGGAACCAGGAAACGGACGTCTTTCGGAGAGGACACGGAAGTGCCCGGTCCCGCTGAAACGCCGTGCTGGTGACTGAATGATGCGGAGATTACGGAGACGGGTATCCGCAGGTCAATGTGAACCGGGGCCGGTCCGCCAATACTGTGGTCGTCCCTTCGGCAGGTACGGTCCCGTACCGAAGGGGTTCGGTGTCCGGGGGTTCGGTGTGCCCGTGGCGACCGCGAGCGGGCACACCGCCCATACCGAACGAAATCCCTGGTGGGAGCAGTCAGAGGAGTACGTTCGGCACGTGGGGTCGATGGGGTCGGCCCGACGGGGCGGGCGGGCGCCCTCCGGACGGAGCCCTCGCCACACCGCGGGCCCGCCACACGGAAACGCCCGGGCACGGTGGTTGAATTCTGCGCACCGTTTCCGGGCGTTCGGAAACTGCTCATTCTCTCGGGCCGGATGCCCATTACGTTCCGGAAATCAGGGCGATCAGTTCTCTTCGGCCGGCGATACCGAGTTTCCGGTAGGAATGGGTGAGGTGCTTCTCCACCGCCCGGGAGCTGACTCCCATGGTCTCGGCGATCTCCTGGTTCGTCAGCCCCTTGCACGCGAAGGCGGCGACCCGGCGTTCGGTGCGGGTGAGGACGACCTCCGGGGCGGGGACGGCGGAGAGCGAGGGCCCTGCGCCGACGGCAGCGCGTTCCACCAGCCACGGCGCACCGCACGCGGTGGCCAGCGTGGCGGCCTCCCGGGCCAGGGCCTCCGACTCCGCTCCCCCGCCCAGACGTTCGGCGAGCGCGAGCAGGGCACGGGCGAGTTCCAGCTGATGGGCGGAGCCGCGCAGTACGGTGACCGCCTGACGCAGCAGAGCCGTTCCCCGGCCGCCCTCCTCCAGCACGCCCAGCAGGCGCAGCGCCCGGCCCAGACCCACCGGCGCCCCCCACCGTTCGGCCCGTGCGTGCTCCTCCTCCGCGAGGGAACGCGCTGCACGGAGGTCTCCGAGGCGGCGATGGACACCGATGGCCCAGGGACGCCAGGGGAACAACACCGGGTTCTGCCAGCCGGCGGCGTCCAGGCGGCGGCCGCAGGACTGGAGGGAGTCCAGCGCTCCGGTGAGGTCGCCGGCCGCCACGTCACCGGCGGCCCGCAGCAGCCGCAGCATCGTGGTGACGGTCAGTCCCTCGCCGCGGATGTGTTCGGCACGCCGGACCACGCGTCGGGCCAGTGAGGGGTCCCGGGTCTCCAACGCCACCATGGCGTGCGCGAGGGTGGCGACCGTGCCGAGACTGTGCCGGTCGGCCTCGGTCATGCGCAGGGCGGTCTCGGACTGTTCGCGGGCCTGGTCGAGCCGGCCCCGGCCGATGTGGATCAGGGCCCGTTCGATGTGCACCAGCGCGTCGGTCGGCGTGGTGGGCTGTTCCCGGGCCCGGTACTCGACGGCGAGCCAGGAGTCGAGTGCCTCCACGGAGTCGGCGGCGACCATGGTGATGACCACCAGGGGAAGGGTGGACTGGACGCGGGCGGAGGTCGCCGGCTCCCGGTCCAGAACGCGTTCCGCCCGGCGGACCACGTCCGCGGCCGGCAGGCCGGCGCCGAAGGTGGCGGCGAGGAGCAGGGCGATCGTCAGCTCCCGCTCGCCGCCGGTGTCCAACGGCGGGGCGGAACCGAGCTGCCGCAACCGCTCGGCGGCGTCGGCGAGTTCGTAGGGATCCTCATAGGCGCAGTGACGCAGCCTGGCCTCCAGGCGCAGGGCGAGGTCGCGATCGGTTCCGGTGAGCGCGGCGGCCGGCCCGAGTCCCTCCGCGGCCTGGCGCAGCAGGTCGACCACACCGGACGGAGCGGGGCCGAGGGGGGTGGGCGCGATGCGCAGCACCGCCGCGGCGCGGTCCCGTGCCTCGGGCAGCAGGCTGATCGCCTGAGCGATGTGCCGTTCGCAGGACGGCGGGTCGAAGACGCGCTCGGCGGTGCCGAGTTCGACGAGCAGGCGGGCCCGGTCGATGCCCTGCGCGGCGCTGTCGAGAAGGGCGCGTCGCAGGTAGCGGGCCGCGGCGTCGGGAGCACCCCGGCGCAGGGCGGTGTCGGCGGCGGACCGCAGGACGTCCACGATCCAGGGCTGGTGCCGGGTGACGACGGCCATGAGCTGTGCGGCGACCTGCTCGGCGGGACGGCCGGAGGCGTAGAGCAGGGCGGCTGCCTCGTCGTGGAGCTGCTCACGCCGGACCATGGTCAGGGTCGACTCGGCGGCGTCCCGTACGACGCGGTGGACGAAACGCGGCTCGTCGTCCGCGGTGACGAGGCCGAGGGCCGCCAGGGTGCGCAGCGCCGCCGGGTAGCCCACGGAGTCGAGGCGCGCCAGGCAGGCAACGTTGTCAGGGTCGACGTGGTCGCCGAGTACCGCGATGGCGGCCGCGAGGTCACGGACCGGCTGGGCCTGGGTGCGCAGGATGCCGGCGAGGCGCTCCCGCAGTTGCGAGGGGCGCAGCGACCGTGCCCGGTCGGCGTGTTCGGCGAGCGGCCGCAGGCCGGCGTGTTCCATGCCGAGCAGAATGGACATCAGGAACAGGGGGTTGCCGACGGCCGTCTCGTGACAGGCGCGCACGAAGGTGTCGTCGCCGGGCTCACCGAAGCGCTCACGCACCAGCTCGTGGGTGGCGTCGAGGCTGAGCGACGCGGGCCGGAGGGACTGGGTGGCGGCCTCCCTGACTTCCCGCACCAGGGTGTGATGGGTGCGGGGGTCCCCGTCACGCAGGGCGCACACGACCACGGCCCGCAGGCCGTGCAGCCGTTTGGCCAGGTAGGTGAGCCAGCGCAGGGAAGGCACGTCGGACCACTGGAGGTCGTCGACGAGGACGAGGAGCCTGCCGTCGGCGCTGACGTTGGCCAGGAGGGACAGCAGGCCGTGCAGGACCGCCTCGGTGGCCGCGGCGGCCTGGTCCGCTCCGGGTGAGACGCTGTCGTCGGCGAAGACGTGCCGGGCGAAGGAGGCGTGGGCGTCCATCCAGCGGGCGCGGGTGTCCTCGGACGAGTCGGACAGCAGGCTCTCGAAGAGCTGCCGTACGACTCCGAAGGCGAAGTCCTGTTCCATGGGCGCCGCGTTGGCCCGCAGCACCCGGATGTCGTCGTGGCCGTCGGCGAGCGCGGGCAGGGACCGCAACAGGGCCGACCGCCCGATGCCGAGCGGTCCGGTGACCAGGATCAGAGAGGATCTGCCCCGACCCGCGGCGGCCAGCGCCGCGTCGACCAGGGATGTTTCGGTGGTGCGCTCCAGCAGCATGCGGTCAGTCATCCTTCGTGCCTTGAACCAGGGTGCGCAGTTCGTCGCGTCCTCGGATGCGAAGCTTGCGGTAGACACCGCTGAGGCGCAGCTCCACGGTGCGGGTGGTCACCGACAGCGCGGCGGCTATCTCCCGGTTGGCGAGACCCCGGGCGGCGAGCGCGGCGGCGGTCCGCTCCCCCGGTGCGAGGGTCCGCCACGCGGGCGGCGGTTCGTCGGTCCGGGCCCGCGTGGGCGAGGGCGCGGGAACGCCCGGCCGCCGTACCGCGACACCGTGCGGTCCGGCGCTTGCGGTGCCGGCCGTGCCGGCCATCGGGGCGGCGACAGCCGTTCCGCGGTCGGGCTCGCCGCTCTCGGCGGAGGCCAGTGCCACGACCGCGCGCGTGTAGGCGCCCCGGGAAGGAGCCCGGCCGAGGCTGTCGACGGCCGACCGGAGCCACTGGACGCGCTCCTCACCGCTCATCATGGCCAGGCAGAGCTGGGCCGCGCCGATCGAGCCGGGCGTGCCCCAGCGTTCGGCGAGTTCGAGTTCCTCCCGCGCCAGCCTCAGGGCCTGTGCGGCGTCACCGAGGGCGTGGGCCGCCTCGGCGGCCTGGGAGCGCCAGGGCAGGAGCGCCGGGTTGGTCCAGCCGTACTGCAGGAGCCAGCGCCCGCAGGCCCGGAAGAGCGAACGGGCCCGGTGGGGATCGTCGTCGGCCCGGGCCAGCAGGCCTCGGGCGAACAGCAGGGGGGCAACACCGACGGACTCCTCGGCCACAGGAGGCACGGGGCGCCCGGCGGCGGCACGCGCCCGGTCCGGCCGGCCGTTGGCCAGATCGGTGAGGACACCGAGCGCCGTCCAGTAGGGGTAGGACAGCGGGTGCCTGCTGTCCGGAGGCAGTTCGAGGTCGGCGGCGGCCAGATCTCGGGCGGCGGAGTCGGGACGGCCGTGCCGCAGGTGGAGTTCGGCGCGGAGGGCGAGCACCCGGGCGACGGCCACGGAACAGTGTTCGCGGCGGGCCTCGGCCAGCAGGGCGCACAGGTGTGTCTCGGCCTCCTCCCCGTCCTCGGTGAGCAGGAGCGTGCGGCAGGCCAGCAGTCTGGGCACGGTGAGCGGGGGCCGGCCGGAGGGATCGGGGGCCAGGGCCGCACGGGCCAGCCGGCGGGCCTCCTCGCGGTCGGCGTTCCGCACGGCGGCCTCCCACGCCCGCACACCGTTCATGGCCGGGTTCCACGACGCACGAGGCACGTCCGGTGCCGGCGGGAAGGCGATCCCGACGGGCGCCCGGCGCAACGGCTGCGCCACCCGGAACAGGGCGGTGAGTTCCTCGTGCCGGGCGGTGGCGGCCTCCGCCGCCCCCGGGTCGGACGGTGCCGCCCGCTCCCCGTCCGGCCGGCTGCCGGCGAGGCACTCGGCAAGGGCATGCCAGGCGGTGTCCGCGTCACCGCCGAGGAGGCACAGGTCGCCGGCCAGCGCCCGGAACGCCTCGGCCGCCTCTCCGGGGTCGCGGATGATGCCGTCCATGCGGCGCCCGGCGGCGACGGGCGCGATCACCAGCTCCACGCCGGCCAGTTGGAGCAGGATACGGATACGGGTCTCCTCGGACAGCGGTTCGGCCAGGGCGCGGGAGAGATAGGCGGCGGCACGGTCGCGGCGGCCACCGCGGAGCGCGGCGGCGGCGGCACGGCACAGCGTGTCCACCGCCCACGGAGCGCCGACCGGGCGGGCCGGCAGCAGCAGATCGCCGATGCCCTGGTCGTCCGCGGCCGCCCGGTGGGCCAGTTCGGCGGCGCGTGCGTACAGGTCGGCACGTGCGGCGATGGGCATCTCCTCGATGACACGGGCACGCACGACCGGACCGCGCACCCGGAACCGGCCGTCGCGCACGGCGACCAGACCGCTGTCCAGCAGGGCGGCGCGGAGCCGGGTCTCGGACAGGGCGCCCGGCCCGGCCAGGGCCAGGACCAACGGGAAGTCGAGGAGGTCGTCACAGACCGCGAGGGCGCGCAGGGCGTCGAGGGCGGCGGGGTCCCGCACCCCGCCGAGCGCCGCGGCGGCGTGCTCGCCGGTCACGTCGGTCGCGATGGCACGGACGTGCTCCACGTGTTCGGCGTCCGGCGGGTGCCCCGTTCGGGCGAAGCGGCGCAGGGTGTCGCGTACGACGGCGGGGTTGCCCCCGGTCGCCTCGGCCACGGCGGCGACGAAGGAACGGTCGCCGAGGGTGCCGCAGACGGCCCGTACGGCGTCGGCCGTCCCGGCGTGGGTGAGGCCGGGCAGCGCCAGTTCGACGGTGGTGGCCGAACCGGTGAGCGGGCTGCCCGCGCACCAGTCGAGGCCGATGTCCGCCGTGCGGATGCTGCCGGTGAGCACAGCCAGCGGTGCGCGGGGCAACCGGCGTATCAGGGCCTCCAGCCAGCGCAGCGAGTCGGGGTCGAGCTGGTGGACGTCCTCCACCACCAGGAGGGTGGGCCGGTCACGGGCCACGGTGAGCAGACGGGTGAGCCCCGGGAACCGGCCGGGTCCGCCCTGGTCGAGGAGGAGGTGCGGCAGATGACCGGCGAACTCCTCGTGTCCCGCCAGCAGTTGGCCGACCACACCGTAGCGCAGGTCCTGCTCCGCGGGTGTCGCGCGAGCCGTGAGAACACGCAGTCCCCGCTCGGCGGCGTGCCGGGCCGCCCACCGCAGCAGCTCGCCCTGTCCCGCGCCGGGTTCTCCCGTCACCGTGACCACGGCCGGGCGGCCCGATCGCAGCTCGCCGATCACGGCGGACAGCACGGCCTGCTCGCGGTCACGTTCCAGGAGGGGGAGATCGGCGAGCGGCGGCTCGTGGCCGCGGGGACGCCCGCCCCCTTCCTCGTCCGTCCGGTCCGGGACGTTCATCGCATCGCCTTGTGCCGACATGGCCTCACCTGGCCGCATCGGGGCCGGTGTGCCCCTCGCGGAGATCGGGAGCGGGCGGGGTGTCCTCGCGCAGGACGCCCGCGAGCTCGGCGCGGCGGGTGATCCCGAGTTTGCGGTAGGTGCTCGTGAGGTGGAGCTCCACTGTGCGTACCGTCACGAACAAGGACTCCGCGACCTCCCGGTTGGTCATTCCCGAGGCGACCAGCGTGGCCACCGTGCGTTCCGTGCCGGTCAGGATGTCCAGCGGTGACACCGTGACCTCGCGCATCCTGCCGCCGGCCCCGACCAGTTCCTCGCGGGCCCGCCGGGCGAGCGCCAAGCAGCCGCAGCGGCCGGCGAGCGCGACCGCCTCCCGCAGGTGTTCGCGTGCCTCGCCCGGCGCACCGTCGGCCAGCAGGGCCCGGCCCAGCAGCAGCAACGCGCGGGCGTGGTCGGCACGGGCCGGTGAGGCTGCCAGCCGGCGCACCGCCTCCCGGAGCCCGGCGATTCCTTCCGGGCCGGGCGTGGCGACGCCGCGGGCCAGGGCGGCGTAGCCCAGGGCACGCGGAGTTCCCCAGCGTCCGGCGGGTCCGGCACCCTGGCCGGCCGCCGCCCGGGCCTCGTCGAAGCGGCCCGACTCCGCCAGCAGACAGGCGGCGTCCAGCCACCAGGGAGCCAGGACCGGATTGGCGAGTCCTGCCCGGGCCAGGGAGTCCCCGCAGGTGCGCAGCAGTTCGAGAGCGCTCTCCGAGTCGCCGCGCGCGTACCGTGCCCGCGCCCGCGCCATGAGGTACCAGTGGTACTCCCACGCGAAGGCCTCGATGCGCGGGCGCTTGATGGTGCCGAGCACCTCCTCGGCCCGGTCGGGCTCACCGCGTTCGGTGAGGGCGAGCGCGCAGGCGATCTGCGGGAGGGCGGCGCCCTCGCCCCAGTTCCCCTCCTCGAGCAGGCCGAGGGCGGTGTGGGCGTCCGCCAGTGCCTGGGGGACGCCGCCCTGGTCGAGGTGGACGAAGGAGCGGGTGGAGAGCGCGAGGACGTACGTCCACACCGCCGCGGTCCGTCGGCTGTCGCGCAGCACCGTCTCCAGCGCGTCGAGTGCCTCGCCGGTCTCGTCGGCGAGGGAGAGCGCGAGGGAGGCCGGCAGCAGCGACCACGCGCCGAGTGCCGCGTCCGGGGAGCGCAGGGCACGTCGGGCCTGGCGGACCGACTCGGCGGCGGAACGGCCGTCCATCGCGGTGAGCACGGTGAGCATGGCGAGCTGCTGGCGCTGGGCGGGCGTGTCCCCCGGCGGCGGGGTCAGCAGGGCGGCCCGCTCGCGCACCGCGGGCAGGGTGCTCTTCTCGTCGGCACCGACGATCAGCAGGGTGGCTTCGGCCAGGGTGAGGAGTTCGCGGTCGGCGGGTTCGGGATCGGTGCCGAGTGCGGTGTGGAGGGCGTCCAGGGCCTCGGTCAGTATGCGGGCGCCTTCGGGTGACCGCTGGACGCGCAGGCAGATCAGTGCGAGCCGGGTCGCGACCGTCGCGCGGGTGCGGACGTCACCGGTGAGTTCCAGTGCCTCGTGCAGCAGTGTCAGGGAGCGGGCCGGATCCGTCTCGGAGAGGACTCCGGCGAGCCGCATCCGGATCTCCGGTGTGTCCGGCCCGGTCTCCATGACGCGCTCCAGGTAGCGCGCGGCGGCCTCCGGAGCTCCCCGCTGCTCCGCCTGCGCGGCGGCGTCCAGGAGGACGGCGGTCATCCACGGCTGGTCGGCTCGTGGGAGGAGCAGCAGCTGGCCGGCTATCTGCTCGGGGGAGCGTCCGACGTCGCTGAGCAGTTGGGCGGCCCGGGTGCGCAGATCGGCGAGGGCCGCGGAACCGACCGTGGAGAGAACCGCCGCACGCACCAGATCGTGCGCCAGTTCGGTCCGGTCGGGCCGGACGAGGGCGGATCGGCGCAGGACGTCCACGGCCTCCTCGACCCGCACGGCGGACACCCCGGCGAGGGCGGCGAGGTGTTCGGGCCGTTCCGGACCGAGCACGGCCAGCGCCCGGGCCACCTCGCGCACGCCGGCCGGCTGGCTGTCCAGCACCTCGCGCACGGAGGTGGCGACGACCCGTCCGCCCAGCTCGGTGATCCGCCGGGCGCCCGTGTCGTCGGGACTCATCCCGGCGGTGCGCAACTTGTGCAGGATGCGCTGGAGCTCCAGGGGACTGCCGCCGGTCACGGCGGTGAGGGTGTCGACGAAGGACGGCCGCGGCGGGGTCTCGGGGAAGGCCCGGCGGACGAGTGCCTCGACGTCGCGGGCCGACAGTGCCGGCACACGCAGCACCAGGGGCCGGTGGTGGGCCACCAGATCGGTCAGCGCCGGGCCGGCCGTGCGCTCGGACGCGGTGCGCTGGGCGAGTACGACGAGCAGCGGCATTCCGTCGGCGCGGCGCAGGAGGAAGTCGAGCCAGCGCAGGGACCGTTCGTCGCACCAGTGGACGTCGTCGAGGGCCAGCACCAGGGGGCGGTCCGCCATGAGGTTGGCGGCGAGCCAGTACAGGCCGTTCAGCGCGGGGTAGGTGGCGCCGGACGCGGTGTCCCCGTCGACGCGGTCGGGGGCCAGGGCGGGCAGGGCGCGGCGGGCGCTTCCCACGAGCAGCGACGAAGCACGGCTGCGGCGGGCGGTGAGGTTGAGCGGTCCGAACAGGGCGCGCACACCGCTGTATCCGCTGCCGGAGTCGATCGCCCTGCAGGCCCCGTACAGCACGGTCATGCCGTCGCAGGGCCCGCCGTCGAGGGCGGCCCGCAGCAGTGAGGTCTTGCCGACCCCCGCCGGCCCGTCGAGGACGATCAGCTGGGGCTGCCCGGCACGGGCGGCGGCGGCTCCGGCGGCGAGCGTCCCCAGGTGGGCCTCACGGCCGACCAGGGGAAGGGACGGGCCGGTGGCCCGTTCCCGGTTCGTCACGTTGTCTCCCTTGCGTCGTGCTGAAGCCGGGACAACGCTCCGATGGGCAGCCCCCGCCTTCGGCACATGCGGAACGCTCGGTGCGCACCACCGTACAGGGAACGCCGGTTCCCTCGGCACAGATCCGCCCGCTGCCTCGCGCCGGGTGTCCCGTCCGGCCGCGCGGGGCAAGTCTAAGGATTTCCTGGTTACGGGCGTGAGATCAAGGTGGAGTGCGGTCGGCGCCGCCCGACTCGGGCCCCGGCCGACGGGCCGCACACGGACAGCTCCGTCCTGCCTGTCCACCTGCCGGCCGTGCCCGCGCGGCCGGCCGGCGGCTTCGGCAGTCACCTCGTGAAAGGGCCCTCATGGACTCCGCCGCACGGCCGATCCTCTTCGTCGGTCTCCCCGAGAGCGGGCTGCTCAACCCGTTGCTGGTGCTGGCCGGGGAACTGGCCCGGCGTGGTGTGCCCGACCTGTGGTTCGCCACCGACGAGCACCGGCGCGCGGACGTCAAGGCGCTGGCCGCCGACTCCGCGGTGTCGTTCGCCTCGCTGGGCGAGGTGGTGTCCGAGCTGTCGGCGGTGACGTGGGACGACGCCGTGTACCGGGAGGTCACGCAGTCCTCCCGGTTCAAGGCGCACCGCGCCGTGGTCCGGCAGTCGTACAGGCCGGCCCTCCAGGCGCTCAAGTACCGCGCCCTGGAGAAGGTGGTCGAGGAGGTCGGGCCGGCGCTGATGGTGATCGACTGCGTGAGCGGCTTCGGTGTCGACCTCGCGCTCACCCACCGGATCCCGTACGTGCTGTCGGTGCCGTTCGTCCCGAGCAACGTGCTGACCTCGCACAACCCGTTCGGCGCGTCCTACACCCCGAAGAACTTCCCGGTCCCGAACTCCGGTCTGCCGCTGGAGATGACCCCCCGGCAGAGGCTGGCGAACACGCTGTTCAAGTGGCGGACGCTCTTCATGTTCCTGCACCCCTCGATGGGCAGGGTGCTCAAGGAGGACGCCGCGATCCGCAAGGAGCTCGGCATCGCCCCGCCCAACGCCCTGACCCGGGTGGACGCGGCCGAGATGGTGCTGTGCTCCTCCATTCCGGAACTGGACTATCCCTTCGACGTCCCGGAGAAGCTCCGCCTGGTGGGCGCCCTGCTGCCGCCGCTGCCGGAGTGCCCGGACGAGGAGGACCTCCGCGGCTGGCTGGACCGGCAGTCGTCGGTGGTCTACATGGGCTTCGGCACCATCACCCGGCTGACCCGCGAGGAGGTCGCGGCGCTGGTGGAGGTGGTCCGCCGGATGTCGGACCGCCACCAGTTCCTGTGGAAGCTGCCCGAGGAGCAGCAGCATCTGCTGCCGCCGGCCGGTTCACTGCCCGGCAATCTGCGGGTGGAGAGCTGGGTGCCGTCCCAACTGGACGTGCTGGCCCACCCGAAGGTGTCGGTGTTCTTCTCGCACGGCGGCGGCAACGCTTATCACGAGGGCGTCTACTTCGGTAAGCCGCAGGTGGTGCGGCCGCTGTGGGTGGACTGCTTCGACCAGGCGGTGCGCGGCCGCGACTTCGGCGTCAGCCTGACCCTGGACCGGCCGGAGACCGTCGACCCGGACGACGTCGTCGACAAGCTCACCCGGGTCGTCGAGGACCCGTCCTTCCGCGAGCGGGCGGAGCGCCTCGGCGCCCTCCAGCGCGCGGCCGGCGGGCGCAAGACGGCGGCCGACCTGGTCCTGGGCCTGCTGCCGAAACCATGACGCCCGACCGTGCGCCGGCCGGTGCGCAGCCGGCCGTCCCCTCCTTCCAGCCACCGCACGCACCATCGCAGCGAGGACGCATGTCTTTCACCCACCCCGTCTCCCGGCCCGCCCTCGACGGGCGTGAACTGGAGTACGTCACCGACGCCGTCACCGGCGGCTGGATCTCCTCGCAGGGCCCCTACGTGCGGCGCTTCGAGGAGGCGTTCGCCGAGTGGAACGGCGTGGCGCACGGCGTCGCCTGTTCCTCCGGCACGGCCGCGCTGACCCTGGCGCTGCGCGCGCTGGGCATCGGTCCCGGCGACGAGGTGATCGTGCCGGAGTTCACCATGGTGGCCTCCGCCTGGGCGGTGACCTACACCGGGGCGACGCCGGTCTTCGTGGACTGCGGGGACGACCTGAACATCGACGTCTCCCTGATCGAGGAGAGGATCACCCCGCGTACCAAGGCGCTGATGCCGGTGCACGTCTACGGGCGCCGCTGCGACATGGACGCGGTGATGGACCTCGCGCACCAGTACAACCTGCGGGTGGTCGAGGACTCGGCGGAGGCGCACGGAGTGCGGCCGGTCGGGGACATCGCGTGCTTCTCGCTCTTCGCCAACAAGATCATCACCGCGGGTGAGGGCGGCGTCTGCCTCACCGACGACCCGCGGCTGGCCGAGCAGCTCGCGCACCTGCGGGCCATGGCATTCACCCGCGACCACAGCTTCCTGCACAAGAAGCTGGCCTACAACTTCCGCATGACCGCCATGCAGGCGGCCGTGGCGCTGGCCCAGGTGGAGCGGCTGGACGAGATCCTGGCCGCCCGCCGTGAGATCGAGGCCCGCTACGACGCGGGGCTCGAGGACATTCCCGGGATCACGCTGATGCCGCCGCGGGACGTGCTGTGGATGTACGACCTGCGTGCCGAGCGGCGCGAGGAGCTCCGGGCGCATCTGGCCGAACGGGGCATCGAGACCCGGCTCTTCTTCAAGCCCATGAGCAGGCAGCCCGGTTACCTCGATCCGGTGTGGCCGTCCCTGAACGCGCACCGTTTCAGCGAGGACGGTCTGTACCTGCCCACCCACACGGGACTGACCGCCGCCGACCAGGAGTACGTGACCGGTGCCGTCCGGGAGTTCTACTCCGCGGGCTGACCGCCGGGACGCGCCGCGGGATCGCGCGGCGCCCTCGGAAACCTCAGGAAGAGGAAGAAGGAACGGACATGACGACCAGCACCGGCCCCACGGTGGTCGGGTTCCCCCGGCGCACGCCGGAGGAACCGCTGCCCCTGTCCCAGTACGCGAGCCACCGCGAGCAGAACGGTCTGGTGCTGTCCCACCTGCCGAACGGGGTGCCGATCTGGCTGGTGACCCGGCACGAGGACGTACGCGCGGTGCTCACCCACCCGAAGATCAGCGCCAATCCGGACAACGAGGGCTTCCCCAACGTCGGTGAGACGATGGGCGTGCCCAAGCAGGACCAGATCCCGGGCTGGTTCGTCGGCCTGGACTCACCCGAGCACGACCGGTTCCGCAAGGTGCTCATCCCCGAGTTCACCGTGCGGCGGGTCCGGGAGCTGCGTCCGGCGATCGAGCGCACCGTGGACGAGCGCATCGACGCGATGCTCGCCGCGGGCGACCACGCCGACCTGATCAGCGACTTCGCGCTGCCGGTGCCGTCCCTGGTGATCTCCTCGCTGCTGGGTGTGCCGCCGGCGGACCGTGACTTCTTCGAGTCCCGCACCCGCACCCTGGTCGCCATCCGCACCTCCACCGACGAGGAGCGGGCCACCGCCACCCGGGAACTGCTGCGCTACATCAACCGGTTGATCGCCATCAAGGAGAAGTGGCCCGGAGACGACCTGATCAGCCGGCTGCTGGCCACCGGACAGCTCACCAGCGTGGAGCTGTCGGGCGTACTGCTGCTCCTGCTGATCGCGGGACACGAGACCACCGCCAACAACATCGGCCTCGGCGTGGTCACCCTGCTCACCAACCCGCAGTGGATCGGCAACGAGCGGCTGGTGGAGGAATTGCTGCGGCTGCACTCGGTGGCCGACATGGTGGCGCTGCGGGTCGCGGTGGAGGACGTGGAGATCGCCGGTCAGCTCATCCGCAAGGGCGAGGGCATCGTGCCGCTGCTGGCCGCCGCCAACCACGACACCGAGGTGTTCGGCTGCCCGCACGCCTTCAACCCGGAGCGTTCCGAGCGCCGTCACGTGGCGTTCGGGTACGGCGTCCACCAGTGCCTCGGCCAGAACCTGGTGCGGGTCGAGATGGAGATCGCCTACCGCAAGCTGTTCGAGCGCATCCCGACGCTGGAGCTGGCCGTCCCGATGGACGAGCTGGCCTTCAAGTACGACGGGATCCTGTTCGGACTCCACGAGCTGCCGGTGCGCTGGTAGGCCACCGGCTCCCGGGTGCCGCCGGACGGTCCCGGCGGCACCCGGTCCCACCGCCGCCCGAGTACCCACCCCCACGAGGAGCAACGAGCATGCGCGTCACCGTCGACAGCGAGCGGTGCGTCGGAGCCGGCCAGTGCGCGCTGAACGCGCCGGAGGTCTTCGACCAGGACGAGGACGGGATCGTCACCCTGCTGGTGAAGGAGCCCGAAGAGGCGGACGCGGAGGGGGTCCGTGCCGCGGGCGACCTGTGCCCGTCCGGCTCGATCACCGTTCATGAGGACTGACCGTCCCCGGACGGGGACGGACGGCGCGGCGGGACACACGGTGTCCGCGGTCCGGGCCGTGCGGTCGGTGCGGCGCGCGTCCGCCGCACGTGTGACGGACACACGTGCGGCGGTGACGGACGGAAGGACTTCCGTGACGGGACGGGCCTGCGGGGCCGGCCCCGTCACGGGTCTCCCGGCGGATCGTCCGGGGCCAGAG
>NZ_JBHYVC010000042.1:0-61456 GCF_042749965.1 Streptomyces sp. NPDC059454
CGGAGCCGGTGGCCGAAGCGGAAGCCGAGCCGGAGGCCGCCGTCGAACCCGAAGCGAAGCCCGAGTCCGCCGAGGCGGAGCCGGCGGCCGAGGTCGAGGCGGAGACCAAGCCCGAGCCGGTGGCCGAAGCGGAAGCCGAGCCGGAGGCCGCCGTCGAGGTCGAGCCGGAAGCGAAGCCCGAGGCTGCCACCAAGGCCGAAGCGGAGCCGGTGGCCGAAACGGAAGCCGAGCCGGAGGCCGCCGTCGAGGTCGAGCCGGAAGCGAAGCCCGAGGCTGCCACCAAGGCCGAAGCGGAGCCGGTGGCCGAAGCGGAAGCCGAGCCGGAGGCCGCCGTCGAACCCGAAGCGAAGCCCGAGTCCGCCGAGGCGGAGCCGGCGGCCGAGGTCAAGGCGGAGGCCAAGCCGGAGCCGGTGGCCGACGTCGAAGAGAAGTCCGACGCTGCCGCCGAGGGCGAAGCGGAGCCGGAAGCCGAGCCCGAGGCCACGGTCGAACCGAAGACCGAGCCCGAAGCGAAGCCCGAGGCTGCCACCAAGGCCGAAGCGGAGCCGGTGGCCGAAACGGAAGCCGAGCCGGAGGCCGCCGTCGAACCGAAGACCGAGCCCGAGGCCGCCGAGGCGGAGCCGGTGGCCGAGGTCGAGGCGGAGGCCAAGCCGGAGCCGGTGGCCGACGTCGAAGAGAAGTCCGACGCTGCCGCCGAGGCCGAGGTCGAGGCCGAGCCCGCAGCCGCCGACGGCGAGGACGCCCCGCAGGGGCCACCCGCAGCCGACGACGAGAGCCGCACGGGTGGTGCGGGTGGGAACGGATCCCCGGCCGAAGGCGACGCCGAGGCCGAAGCACCTGCAATCCCCACCACCCTCACCACCGCCTACAACGCCGCCGGTACCGCCCTCGCGCAAAAAACCCTCACCGGCACCCGCGCCAAGGTCTACCTCGTCCTCGACCGCTCCGCGAGCATGCGCCCGTACTACAAGGACGGCTCCGCCCAGGCCCTCGCCGAGCAGACCCTCGCCCTCGCCGCCCACCTCGACACCGAGGCCACCCTCCACGTCACGTTCTTCTCCACCGAACTGGACGGCACCGGCGAACTGACCCTCACCGATCACGAGAACAAGATCGACGAGCTGCACGCCGGCCTCGGCCGCATGGGCCGTACCAGCTACCACGCGGCCGTCGAGGCCGTCCTCGCACGACACGCCGACGAGCCGGCCGGCACCCCCGCCCTGGTGGTCTTCCAGACGGACGGCGCCCCCGACGCCAAGACCCCCGCCACCCAGGCCCTCACCGACGCCGCGAAGAACCACCCCACCGTGTTCTTCTCCTTCGTCGCCTTCGGTGAGCACGACAACAAGGCCTTCGACTACCTCCGCAAGCTGAAGACGGAGAACACCTCCTTCTTCCACGCGGGCCCCACCCCCCGCGAGCTCACCGACAGGGAGCTCTACGAGGGCGTCCTGGCGGCCTGGCGCCCGTAGCCGCCGCCTCGGCACTCCCCCCGGGGGGCGGACGGGATTCCCGTCCGCCCCCCGGAACGCAGGTGAGCCGACCTCTCCGGGGCCAGTAGGATTTCGACCATGGCGGCCACTGGATCCGAGAAGCAGGGGGCGAAGGCGTACTACGTCTCGACCCCCATCTACTACGTCAACGACGCTCCTCACCTGGGCCACGCCTACACGACCGTCGCAGGCGACGTGCTCACCCGCTGGCACCGCCAGCGCGGCGAGAAGGTGTGGTACCTCACCGGCACGGACGAGCACGGTCAGAAGATCATGCGCACGGCCGAGGCGAACGGGGTCACCCCGCAGGCCTGGGCCGACAAGCTCGTCACCGAGGCCTGGAAGCCCCTGTGGGAGCACCTCGACGTCGCGAACGACGACTTCATCCGCACCACGCAGAAGCGGCACACCGACCGCGTCCAGGAGTTCGTGCAGGACCTGTACGACAAGGGCGAGATCTACAAGGGCGGCTACGAGGGCCCGTACTGCGTGGGCTGCGAGGAGTACAAGCTCCCCGGCGAGCTGCTCGACGGCGAGGGCGAGTACGCGGGCCAGAAGCTGTGCCCGATCCACAAGAAGCCGGTGGAGATCCTCAGCGAGGAGAACTACTTCTTCAAGCTCAGCGAGTACGGCGAGAAGCTCCTCGACCACTACGAGGCCAACCCGGGCTTCATCCAGCCCGAGTCCGCGCGCAACGAGGTCGTGAACTTCGTCCGCCAGGGCCTGCAGGACCTCTCCATCTCCCGCTCGACGTTCGACTGGGGCATCCCGATCCCCTGGGACGAGAAGCACGTCATCTACGTGTGGGTCGACGCTCTGCTGAACTACGCCACAGCGGTCGGTTACAACGAGAACCCGGAGAAGTTCGAGGCCACCTTCCCCGCCGACGTGCACCTGGTCGGCAAGGACATCCTCCGCTTCCACGCGATCATCTGGCCGGCCATGCTGATGGCGCAGGGCCTCCCGCTGCCCGGGAAGGTCGCCGCGAACGGCTGGCTGATGGTCGGCGGCGAGAAGATGTCGAAGTCCAACCTGACCGGCATCAAGCCGCAGGACCTGACCTCGCACTTCGGCGTGGACGCGTACCGCTGGTACTTCCTGCGGGCGATCGCCTTCGGCCAGGACGGCAGCTTCTCGTGGGAGGACTTCTCCGCCCGCTACACCAGCGAGCTGGCGAACGACTACGGCAACCTCGCCTCCCGCGTCGCGGCGATGGTCGGCAAGTACTTCGGCGGCGAGCTGCCGGCGTCGACGGCCGACGGCGAGGCGGAGCAGGCGATCCACGACGGTCTGGCGAAGGCCGTCACGGAGGCGGACCGCCGCATCGGCGAGGAGCTGGACTTCCAGGGCGGCATCCTGGCGGTCTTCGACTTCGTGAAGCAGGTCAACGGCTACATCACGGAGCAGGAGCCGTGGAAGGTCGCGAAGGACGACTCGCCGGAGGGCAAGGCCCGCCTGGCGACGATCCTCTACACGGCCGCGGAGTCCCTGCGCGCGGTGGCTGTCCTGCTCAACCCGATCATGCCGGAGACCTCCCAGAAGCTCTGGGACTCCCTCGGCGCGGAGGCCGGCCTCGGCGCCCTGGCGGACCAGAAGGTCCAGGAGTCCGGCACCTGGGGCCTGCTCCCCGCCGGCTCCACGGTCACCAAGGGCGCGGTCCTCTTCCCGCGTCTCGAGGAGAAGCCGACCGCGTAGCACACACTGACGTACGCCCAGAGGCCCGGAAACGACTTGTTTCCGGGCCTCGGCACAATTGAAGGTTCAGCTTCCCGACGCGTGTGTCGCAAAGTCGGCCCATGCCCGGCGCGTAAGCGCAAGCTGGGGGCCACCTATGTTCTTGGAATCGCGGACGCGCACCACATCAGGGTCCGTGGCGATCTCGATGCAGTCGTTGCCGTCGCCGCTGCTGCTGTAGCTGCTCTTGAACCAGACCAGCGCAGAAGCGTCGTGGCCGGTGGAGGTGCTGGTCATGTCTCTCCAAGCATCTGCTCGATGAGGGCCCGCGACTCTCGGGGCGTGAGAGCCTGCGCCCGGATCATGCCATAGCGCAGTTCAAGGATCCTGAGCTGCTTCGGCTCGGACACCGGGCGACCGCTGGACGCCCCCTCGGTGCGCCCCACCGCCGTGCCGTCCGGGAACTTGAGCACCTCGATCAGTCCGCCCGTGCCGAAGTGATCCTCGCAGTCGGTCGGCATCACCTGAATCGAGACGTTCCTCAACTGCCCGAGCTCCAAAAGGCGTTCGAGCTGCCGCCGCCAAACCATTCCGCCCCCGACCGGGCGCCGCAGCGTCACCTCTTCCTGGACAAAACTCAGCGTCGGTGCCGGTGACCGCTCGAAGATCGAACGACGGGCCATCCGCGCGGCCACCATGCACTCCGTTTCCTCATCCGAGTAGGCAGGAAGCCACGCTTCGAAGAGCGCCCGCATATGCTCCTCGGTCTGCAACAAACCGTGGATGTTGTGGTTGCTGTACAACGCAGCCTCAACCGCCTGCGCCTCCAACTTCCCCAGCGCCCGAACACTCTTCGGGTACCGGACCTTCCTCACGTCCTCCCACGCCGCCGCGATGAGCCCGCCCGCGCCCAACACCTCGTCGGCCCTGCACAGATACTCCTGCTGGGGAATCCGCTTCCCACCCTCGACTTTGCAGACCAGGTCGTCCCCGTACCTGACCGCCGCCGCGAAGTCGACGACCCGCATGCCCATCGCCTCCCGCCGCAGCCTCAACTGACGCCCCACGGTGGTGAGAACGGCCACCCCCACTCGTCCTCCGGGTCCACCTCCCACCCCGGCTCGTCCTCCTCGGCCTCGGTCCGGAGCCGTACCGCCTCGCCGTCCACCGACATGCCGCACCCCTCTGTCGTACCGCCGTGCTGTGCAACGCCCGTACTCGTAGGCCGGTTTTTCCGACGACTCGGACAGCGGCCGACAAGCTCCGACAGTCACCCTACGTATCGGTACTGTCACTGTTCACGGTAAGCACGTCCGGCCACGCTCGGTCCCGTGAACAGCGAAAAGTCCACCCAACTTCTGTCACCCGCCGACCACTTCAGCGTGCTCCTGTCACCCACACCCCGCGGCGCCCGCCTCGCCCGACTGCTCGCCACGGACTGGATGCGCGGCCGGGACCTGCCCCACCGCACCACCGAGGCCGCCGAGCACCTCGTCGCCGAACTCGCCGCGAACGCGGCCACCCACGGCCGGCTCGCCGGACGCGACTTCCGCCTCGCCCTCCGGCCCGCCCCCCGACCCGCCGCGCGGCCACCGCCCCGCATCAGGAACCCGCCCGCCGCCGCGCCCTCCCCGCCGTGCCGAAGCCCGCGTACACCTCCCCCGACCTCCTCCGGGCGGCCACCGACGTCCTCGCCGGCCTCCGTCGCGAGGACCCCCGCCTGCTGCTCTCCGCCGCCGACGCCGAACACCTCGCCCCCGGCGTCGTCGCCTGGCTGGAGCGCGACCTCACCCCCACCGCCGTACGCAAGGCCCTGGCCGACGACCTGCCGATGGAGCCCCTGATCCGGCCCGCCGCCTTCCTGGCCCACCGCCTGACGGCCAAACTGCCGCCCCTCCCGCCGTACCGCGCACCCGAACAGCCCTCACCCGTCCGGCACCCCCTGCGCAACTGCGACACCTGCGACCACGCCTACCGCGGTCCCGACCCCCACCACTGCCCGGGCTGCGCCTCAGCCGGTGTCGGTTCCGGTGCCCCCGACACCGGAACCGACAAGCCGTCCCTCGCTGAACAGGGCCGACCGTGACAGGCCGCTCGCGGCCTGCCCGGTTCCCGGTCCGGCTTCTCCGCGGCCCCGTCCGGATACCCTGGCCGGGGCACCCTGTGGAGGACACCATGAGCACTCAGGCCGATCACGGACACGAGCTGATCCCACGTCCCGAGCAGACTCCTGACGCCCTGCGCACGGCTCTCGCCTTGGTCGATCCGGGGCGCTTGGACGAGATGCAGGCCACAAAGGACGACGCCTTCTCCAAAGCCGTGGAGTGGCAGTCCTTGAGCCCTGTGCGGAGCTGGGTCCTCACCTGGGCCCGAGACATCGAGATCGCCCGGCGCCCTGCTCTGTCCTCCCGCTTCGCGCAGGCACAGAGCAGGCTGGAGCACGAAAATCCCGCCATCGCCGGGGAGGCTTTGCGGGAGCTGAGCGCCGTCCTGGACGAAGCCATGAAAGCAGTGCGCGCTTGAGCTGGAAGTGGGAGTACGCCTTCGGTGCGGAGGAAACCGCCCGCACCGCACCCGCAGCCTTCCTCGCCGGTGTGAAGAGGAAGGCGGACGAGCTGGTCAGAGCCGCCGAAGCCGTCCACATTCACGGCCGGGCCCACGAGGACATCGACCCGAAGGGGGGCGACGTCATCGTCCCCGGCGGCATGTTCAGATACCAGGTCGTCGTACGCAGCGAACGTGTCTACGTCGTCCAGATCACCTACCTGGGGTACTGAGATCCATGACGACCGTTCTGCGGGACACCCCGCAGAACATCGCCGGCCCGATCATCGAACTCATCGCACAAGGCCTGGGCAAGCACCCGGCCGCACAACTGTGGAGGAAACCGGTGGCCGTGGACCTCTCCTTTTACAAGTCACCCCTCTCCGAGGAGATCCGCGACGAGGGCCGGGCCGAAGGCGAGGCGCGCCGCGCCGCCGAGGACATCCTGGACATCCTGGAAGTGCGCGGCATCGACATCCCCGAAGCGGCCCGGGAACGCATCACCGGTTGCGGCGACCCCGAGATCCTGCGCCGGTGGCACCGCCGTGCCGTCACGGCCCCGACGGCGGTGGAGATCTTCGAGGACGAGTAGTCACGGCTGCCGGAGGGAGCTCCCCGCGCCGCCTGCCGGGGATGCGCGTCCTCGGACTGCCCGGCGGACGCCGTGAGGGGCCCGGAAACGCGTCCCCGGCCCCGCACGGTCCGCGGCGCGGCGGGCCGCGCGGTGTGGGTGCGCGAGGGCCGGGGGCTCGTGGTCTCCCGGCCCTCGCGCGTCTCGGGTGCTACTTGAGCACGCCCGCCCCCGTCGTCGTCGCCAGCGACGTCGGCAGGTTGCCCGCCGAGGCCTCCAGGCCCGCCGTGAGGGACGGGGTCCAGTTGACCGTGGTCTTCAGGTCCTTGGACGAGGCGGCGTTGTAGGCGGCGACGAGGTCGGTCACCGTGCCGTTGACGAGGTTGCCGGAGCCCTTGACCGAGCCGGTGCCGTCACCACTGAGGAGCTTGGCGGCCTTCACGCCGGACGGCAGCTTCCAGTAGTTGTTCTCCGCGACGACCTGGGCCTTGGCACGGGAGTTGATGCTGTACTGCGGCGCGTACCCGTTGAGGGGCGTGACGTCGTAGTAGTTGTTGTAGATGTGGATCTGGCCGATGCGGGCCAGCGGGGCGCGCTGCATGATGCCCTTCCACACGTTGTGGTGGAGGGAGACGCGCAGCTTGCCGACGCTGTCGGTGTCGCTGCCGCCGATCAGCATCGTCTTGTCGTGGTGGGTGAACTGGTTGCGCGAGACGGTCACCAGGTCGGAGCCCTTGGTGATGTCGAGTGCCCCGTCGTGGATCTGGTACTCGCGGCCGAAGTACTCCGGGTTGGCGCTGTCGAAGTGCGGCGCGTCGGTGAACGTGTTGTGGTCCGCCCACACGTGGGTCGCGCCGCGCAGGGACACCGAGTCGTAGTCGGAGTTCCAGTTGCCGTCGTCGCCGTCGGTCGGGTCCCACTGCGGGAAGCAGTCCTCGGTGGCGGCGAAGGTCAGGTTGCGGACGATGACGTTGTCCACGTTCTGGATCTGGAGCATGGCCCCGGTGAGGCCGGCGTTCGTGCCGGGCACGCCCACGATCGTCGTGTTGGCGGGGACCTTGAGGACGATGTTCTTGCCCTGCTCGGCCTGGGCGGCGGCGCGCGCCGTCTCCTGGGTGCCGGAGGGCAGCTTGGAGCGGCCGTAGGTGGCCGGGTCGTAGGCCTTGAGGTAGGCCGACAGCGAGTAGCCGGTGCCGGAGGCGTAGTCGGCGCAGGTCAGCTTCTTTCCGCTGTCGTCGGTGTTGGCGTCGATCATGCCGTTGACCTTGATGATGCGGGGCGTGGTGTCGGACACCGAGCCCAGTGCCTTCACGAGCTGCGCGCGGGTGGAGACGGTGAAGGTGTGGGCGGCGTCGGCCTTCGCGCCGCCGGTGGTTCCCGTACCGGAGGACGCCCAGCCGTCCTTCGCGGCGAGCGTCTGGTGGTACAGGTCGACGGTCCCGGCGTTGGCGTTCATCACGAAGACACCGGCACCGACGCCCGCGGCCGCGACGGCCGCGCAGACGACGGCGGCACGACGGGAGCGGAGGGACCTGCGGTGGGAACGAGCAGCCACGGGGCTTCCTTACGCGGGAGGAGCGGGGTTACGCCCTGTCAGTGGCCGCCGCGCGGTGAAGGGTTGCCGCGTGCGGGGATTTTTCTCTCCCCGCCTCTCGCCCGCCGTCGGGCCCTGGGCGTCGCCGTCGAGCGGGAAGGCGTTGGTCCCGCCGGTACCGGGCTCGTCGGCAGGAGCATGACGACGCGGTTCCACGCCGGGCGCGCCCGGCGGCCGGAAGGGCCAGGAGGCCGGCGCCCGGGGCGTCCTGCCCGCCGGTTCGACGGTCACCAAGGGCGCGGTCCTCCTCCCACGTCTCGAAGAGAAGCCGACCGCGTAACGCGCTCGCCACAGCAGGGGCCCAGGGCGGGGGAAAACCTTCTCCCGAGCCCTTCCGTTTGCGAAGATCACGTGAAGGCGGCCGGGGTCCGGCCGTCACCGCTCACGTGGGGGGATTTCGTCCATGGCACTCTTCGGCAACGCGCACACCGTCGACCCGGCCCAGGCGCAGCAGGACTACGCCCGTCTGCTGGGCCACGGCGAGCAGGTGCACGCCGCGTTCCTGCTGATCCGCGACACCATGCTGTTCACCGACCGCCGCCTGATCATGGTCGACAAGCAGGGCATCACCGGCAAGAAGGTGGAGTACCACTCCATTCCCTACCGCAGCATCACCCACTTCGCGGTGGAGACGGCCGGTACCTTCGACCTCGACGCCGAGCTGAAGATCTGGATATCCGGTTCCCCGACCCCCGTCGAGAAGACCTTCACCAAGGGCGTCGACATCTACGAGGTCCAGGCGATTCTCACCCAGTTCGTGGCCCGCTGACCCGATCGGGTGAATGCGTCACATATGCCCGGCGCATAGACCATGAGCGCACCAGGCTTGCGCTCATGGTCACAGCAACACACGAGGCCTCCCACCGGCTCTTCCAGGAGCACCCGGAGGCCCTCGCCCCCGTCTTCGAGGCACTGGGCCTGCCGCCGCCCGTGAAGACGGACTTCCACGAGCTCTCCACCGACGTCACCGAGATCCGTCCGGTCGAGCGCCGCGCGGACACGGTCCTCATGTTCGAGCCCGACATGGGTGAGCACTTCGTCCTGGCCGTGGAGGCCCAGACGAAGAAGGACCCGGACAAGGCGAAGAGCTGGTCGTACTACGTCGCGTACCTGCACGCCAAGTACGACCTGCCCGTACTGCTGGTCGTGGTCTGCCGCGACCGGTCCACCGCGTCCTGGGCGATGGGCCCCTTCGCATGCACCGCCGGTCCCTGGACGACCCAGGTCACCCGCCCGTTCGTGCTCGGCCCGCAGACCGTGCCGGTGATGGCCGACGAGGCGGTGGTGGCCCGGCAACCGGCCCTGGCGGCACTCTCGGCCATCGTTCACAGCCAGAGCCGGAGGGCGGAGGCCATACTGGAGACGGTCGCCCGCGGGCTCGTCTCCTTTGAGCCCGACGTCACGAAGTACTGGTTCGAAGTGGTGGAAGTCGGTCTGGAGTCCACGCCGAGCAGGGAAAACTGGAGGAAGCTGATGCAGAACGTCGTCACCCACTTCCCGGGACACAGGACTCTCTTCGAGGAGAAGTACCTGAAGGGCGTAGCCGAGGGCAAGGCTGAGGGCAAGGCCGAAGGCAAGGCAGAGGACATCCTGCGCGTCCTGTCGGTACGCGGGCTCACGGTCTCCGACGACGCCCGCGAACGCATCACCACCTGCACCGACCTCGAGGCGCTCACCACCTGGTTCGACCGCTCCCTGACGGCCACCGCGACCGAGGACCTCTTCGCCGAGGAGCAGTCGGCTTCCTGAGCAGCACCACGGTGAAGGGGCCTGGAACCGGTGTCGACACCGGTTCCAGGCCCCTTCACCACTGCCGGGGCTACTTCGGCTGCGGCTTGCGCACCGTCAGGTGGAGCTCCTTCAGGCGGGTCTCCTCCAGCTCCGTCGGCGCGCCCATCATCAGGTCCTGGGCGTTGCCGTTGAGCGGGAAGGCGATGGTCTCGCGGATGTTGGGCTCGTCGGCGAGGAGCATGACGATCCGGTCGACGCCGGGCGCGATGCCGCCGTGCGGCGGGGCGCCGAAGCGGAACGCGCGGAGCATGCCGGCGAACTTCTCCTCGACCGTCTCGCGGTCGTAGCCCGCGATCTCGAACGCCTTGAGCATGATCTCCGGCTCGTGGTTCCGGATCGCGCCGGAGGACAGCTCGACGCCGTTGCAGACGATGTCGTACTGCCAGCCGAGGATGTCCAGCGGGTCCTGGGTCTCCAGGGCCTCCAGGCCGCCCTGCGGCATCGAGAAGGGGTTGTGCGAGAAGTCGATCGCGCCGGTCTCCTCGTCCTTCTCGTACATCGGGAAGTCGACGATCCAGCAGAAGCGGAAGACGTTCTCCTCGAAGTGACCGGCGCGCTTGGCGGCCTCGACCCGCACCGCGCCCATGATCTTGGAGACCTCGTCGAACTCGCCCGCGCCGAAGAACACCGCGTGGCCGGAGGCCAGGGAGAGCCGCTTGGTCAGCTCGGCGACGTTCTCCTCGGTGAGGAACTTCGCGATCGGGCCGCTCAGCGAGCCGTCCTCGCCGACGCGCACCCACGCCAGGCCCTTCGCGCCCTGGGAGACCGCGTAGTCGCCGAGCTGGTCGAAGAACTTGCGGGGCTGCCCGGACACGTCCGGCACCGGCAGCGCGCGCACGTGCTTGCCGGCGAAGGCCTTGAACTCCGAGCCCTCGAAGATGTCGGTGATGTCGACGAGCTCCAGCTGGGCACGCAGGTCCGGCTTGTCGGAGCCGTACTTCAGCATCGCCTCGCGGAACGGGATGCGCGGGAACGGGGACGTCACGTGACGGCCGTTGCCGAACTCCTCGAACAGCTCGGTCATGAGCTTCTCGATCGGCCGGAAGACGTCCTCCTGCTCGACGAAGCTCATCTCGACGTCGAGCTGGTAGAACTCGCCCGGCGAACGGTCCGCGCGGGCGTCCTCGTCACGGAAGCAGGGCGCGATCTGGAAGTAGCGGTCGAAGCCGGAGATCATCAGCAGCTGCTTGAACTGCTGCGGCGCCTGCGGCAGCGCGTAGAACCTGCCCGGGTTCAGGCGCGAGGGGACGACGAAGTCACGGGCGCCCTCCGGGGAGGTGGCGCTCAGGATCGGCGTCGCCATCTCGTTGAAGCCCAGCGCCGTCATCTTCTGGCGGATCGCCGAGATGACCGACGTACGCAGCAGGATGTTGCGGTGCATGCGCTCGCGACGCAGGTCCAGGAAGCGGTACTCCAGGCGCCGCTCCTCGTTGACACCGTCCTCGGCGTTGATGGTGAAGGGGAGCGGGGCGGCGGCGCCCAGCACCTCGACCGCGGAGACCTCGACCTCGACCTCACCGGTCGGCAGCTCGGCGTTGACGTTCTCCGTACCGCGCGAGACGACCTTGCCGTCGACGCGGACCACGGTCTCCTTGGAGAGCTTGTCCAGCGCCTCGTACGCCTCGGTGCCCGGACGGGCCACGAGCTGCGTGATGCCGTAGTGATCGCGCAGATCGATGAAGAGGATGCCGCCCAGGTCGCGCCGATTGTGCAGCCAGCCACTCAGCCGGACGTCGGTGCCGACGTCAGAGGCGCGGAGCTCGCCGCAGGTGTGGGACCTGTACCGATGCATCGTCGTTCATCCAGCCTTCGCGGATCGGGGTCGTTGTTTCACGTGAAACTCCCCCAAGCCTACCGGCCGGCCCGAGATCGCTTCTCCGTCCTTACCGGTCGGGCGCAGTGGCAGTTTTCGGCACCCTCTTCCTAAAGTGGTGCAATGCGCACTGGTGAGCCCCTGCCCGCCCTGGGGGACGTCCTCGCCGCCCTCGACACCGGCCTGTGGCACTGGGACACCGCGTCCGGACTGGTCACGGTCGACGCCGTGGCGGCACGGCTGCTCGGGCTGCCCGCCGAACAGGTCACCCTCACGGAGGCCCAGGTCCGCGCCCGGCTGCACCCCGTCGACTGGAACGAGATCACCGGAGTGGTCCAGCTCGCCGTCACCGAGGGCACCCTCGCCGAGGTGCGGATCCGGATCATGGACGACCGGAACCGGGTCACCCGGGTGGTGCGCAGCCGCTCCAAGCCCTCCTTCGACCGCACCCGCAAGGCGTACGTCCTCACCGGCACCCTCCAGGAGGTCGCCGAGCCCCGGCCGGGAACACCCGCCGCGCGCAGCGCGGTCACCGGCGACTGGCGGCGCTCCCGCGAGGCGTTCCTGCTGGACGCCGGCCGGGCGCTGGCGGAGGCCCGGTCGACGCAGGAGGTGCTGCGGGTCGCGGCCAACCTGTCGATGCCGGGCTTCTCGCCGGACGGCCTGGCCGTGTTCGGCGTGGAGGGCGACCACCTCACGATCATCGGCCACCACGGACACGAGTCCGGTTCCGACCCCCCGTTCACCTACATGCCGCTGGACACCGACTACCCGGCCACCGAGGTGGTGCGCACGGGCCGCGCGGTCTACCTCTCCTCCCCGGAGCAGTACCAGGCCCGCTACCCGCTCACCTGGCCGCTCGCCCAGCGCTTCGGACGGCAGTCCTGGGCCTTCCTGCCGCTGACCGCGTCCGGCCGCACGATGGGCGCCTGGCTGGCGGCCTTCTCCTACCCGGTCGCCTTCACCCCCGACGAGCGGTCCGTGCTGACCACGGTGGCCCGGATGCTGGCCCAGGCGCTGTCCCGCGCGGGCACCGCCGAGAGCGAGCGGGCGCTGAGCGAGGGACTGCAGCGCACGATGCTGCCGAAGCTCGGCTCCGGCATTCCGGGCATGAGCCTCGCCGCCCGCTACGTCCCCACCGGCGGCGGCCTGCAGGTCGGCGGCGACTGGTACGACGTGATCCCGCTGCCCTGCGGACGGTTCGCGCTGGTCATCGGGGACGTCCAGGGCCACGACGTGCGGGCGGCGGGGCTGATGGGCCAGCTGCGGATAGCCCTGCGGGCGTACGCCTCGGAGGGGCACCCCCCCGACGCCGTCCTGTCCCGCGCCTCCCGCTTCCTGCACGGGATCGGCGAGGCGGACCCCGCCGAGCTCCGCTTCGCGACCTGTCTGTACATCGAGGTCGACCCGGTGAGCGGGGTGCTGGAGGCCGCCCGCGCCGGGCACCCGGAACCGGTGATCCGCATGGCCGACGGGACGGTGCTGGCCCGGCCGACGGCGGGCGGGCCGCCGCTGGGCGTCGACCCGGACGCCGACTACCCGACCATCCGGTTCGTCCTGGAGTCCGGCGAGACGATGCTGATCTGCACGGACGGGCTGATCGAGACCGGCGGCCACGACCTGGAGACCGGCTGGCGGCGGCTGCGCGGCATCCTCGAGGACCACAAGGGCACCCAGGAGGAACTGGCCGACGCCCTGGTGCAGGCGGTGCACGGCCCCTCCTCGCACCACACCACCGGCCCGCTCGCCGACCGCCGCGAGGACGACATCGCCATGATGCTGCTGTCCCGGCAGGGCGAGGGCTGCGGCTGCGGCGCGGAGACGGACGCGCCGGCACCGCCGATGCGCCGCACGGCGCTGACGGTGGCGCAGGCCGAGCCCGAGCGGATCTCGGTGGCCCGGCAGCAACTGCGCGAGCTGCTGCACGACTGGTCCTCGCCGGACCAGGTGGACTCGGCGGTGCTGCTGCTGTCGGAGACGCTCACCAACGTCCTCGTGCACACCGACACCGACGCCCTGCTGCTCGCCGAGGTCACCGACGGGCGGGACGGCCGCCGGATGCGCATCGAGGTCACCGACTCCGGCGACGACCTGCCGCACCTGCGCAGACCGGGCGAGCTGGCGTCCTCCGGACGCGGCCTGGTCCTGATCGAACTCCTCGCCCACGCCTGGGGCGTCGCCCCGCGCGGCACGGGCAAGAGCATCTGGTTCGAGCTGTACGAGACGGAGGAGGCCGACCCCCGCTGAACGGGGAACGGGCCGGTGGTTCAGCCGGCGAGGGGGTTCCCGTGCCCGGGAAGCCGGCCGCCCGCCGGCAGGTACCGCACCCGGCCCTGCCGGTCGGTCACCGGCGTGAAGCCGGCGGCCCGGAGGATGGCGGTGTACCTGGCCTTGTAGCGCCGGTTGGCGGCGAGCCCGAGGGGGAGGAAAGCCATCATCGCGGCCCAGAAGACGCCGGTGAGGACGGCGGCCGAGGCGCCCGAGCCGATCAGCAGGCCGAGAGGCAGGGCCAGCGGCACGGCGGCGATGCCGGTGAGCAGGATCAGCTGCTTGTCGGTGTACATCGTGGCGATGTCGAACGTGATGCGGGCCTTGAGGAGCTCGACCGCCTCGGGCGCGATGCGCGGCAGCTCGCCGCCGTCGGCGGCCCTCGGATACCGTGCCCGGTTCCGCTCGGCCCGCGCACGGGCCTCGGGGGAGGGGTCGGGCACGATCACTATCAGGTACCCGTCGCCCCGGGGACCGCCGCCCTGTCGCACATCCGCGTACTCGTATCCGAACCGCTGGGCCACGGCGCCGAGCCGGGCGAGCCTCGTCGTGGTCGCCAGGGCGCGCGAGACCCGGACGGGCTCCCCGCTCTCCATCCGCCGCAGCATCTTCCGTACAACCCGGCGCTCACCCATCGGTACCCCGCCCTCTCCTCAGCGATCCGGCCGCGTACGGACATCATCACGTCCGTACGCGGCCGGGATCACTGCCGGAGCCGGGCAGTCTTCAGACGCCGTCGTTGCCGACCGCGGGTCCGCCCTCGGACATGCCGTGCACGGCCGGAACCGTTCCGAGCCGGCCCTTCTGGAAGTCCTCGAAGGCCTGCTGGAGCTCGTCGCGGGTGTTCATCACGAACGGGCCGTAGTGCGCCATCGGCTCACGGATCGGCTTGCCGCCCAGCAGCACGACCTCCAGGTCCGGGGTGTGCGCATCCTGCTTCTCGTCCGCGCGGACGGTCAGCGAGGAGCCCGCGCCGAAGACCGCGGTCTGGCCCAGGTGGACCGGACGCCGCTCGGCGCCGACCGACCCGCGCCCGGCCATGACGTACGCCAGGCCGTTGAACTCCTCCCGCCAGGGCAGGGTGATCTCCGCGCCCGGCGCCAGCGTCGCGTGGACCATCGTGATCGGGGTGTGCGTGATGCCGGGACCCTCGTGACCGTCCAGCTCACCGGCGATGACGCGCAGCAGCGCGCCGCCGTCGGGGGAGGTGAGCAGCTGGACGCTGCCGCCGCGGATGTCCTGGTAGCGCGGGGCCATCATCTTGTCCTTGGCGGGGAGGTTCACCCACAGCTGGAGCCCGTGGAAGAGGCCGCCGGACATGACGAGCTGCTCCGGCGGCGCCTCGATGTGGAGCAGCCCGCTGCCGGCCGTCATCCACTGGGTGTCGCCGTTGGTGATCGTGCCACCACCGCCATTGGAGTCCTGGTGGTCGAAGATCCCGTCGATGATGTAGGTGACGGTCTCGAAGCCGCGGTGGGGGTGCCAGGGCGTTCCCTTCGGCTCTCCGGGGGCGTACTCCACCTCACCCATCTGGTCCATCATGATGAACGGGTCGAGATGGCGGTAGTTGATCCCGGCGAACGCCCGGCGCACCGGGAAGCCCTCGCCCTCGAAACCGCTCGGCGCGGTCGTGACGGTGAGCACGGGGCGTGCCACGGCGTCGGCGGGCGCGGTCACGCGGGGCAGCGTCAACGGGTTCTCGACGGTCACTGCAGGCATGTCGGTACCTCCTCGGGTACGCCCACTTTAGTTGAGCGTTGAACTTCTTTCCACTCCGAACGAAGAAAGCCCGGAGGACATTCCCTCCGGGCCCGGCGTTCAGGAGTGGCAGGGGTCAGCCGTACATACGACGCATCGCGAACTCGACCATCTGCTCCACGGCCTTCGCGTCGAACACCATCCGGTGCTCGCCCTCCATGTCGAGCACGAAGCCGTACCCCGTGGGCAGCAGGTCGATCACCTCGGCGCCGGTGATCACGAAGTACTTGGACTCCTTGCCCGCGTACCGCCGCAGCTCCTTGAGCGAGGTGAACATCGGGATCACCGGCTGCTGGGTGTTGTGCAGGGCGAGGAATCCGGGGTTGTCGCCGCGCGGGCAGTAGACCTTGGACGTGGCGAAGACCTGCTGGAAGTCCTCGGCCGCCAGCTGCCCGGTGGTGAACGCGCGCACCGCGTCGGCGAGCGAGGGCGCGGACGGCTCCGGATACAGCGGCGCCTGCTGCCCGTACCCGCCCGGCATCTGCTGCTGCGGCGGGACGTAACCCTGCTGCGTCCCCGCGCTCTGGTCGTAGCCGTACATGCCGCACAGACTACTGACCCGGCGGGAGGGCTGGGTCACAGATGTCCGGATCGGGGTTGCTTCTTATTACCGACGGGTAGCATCATCGGAGCTACTTGCCGGTACGTGAATCAGTTGCGAGGAGTCAGTGCCTCGCCGATACCTCTCCAACGGAGCCGTCGCCATGGGGCACTACAAGTCGAATCTCCGCGACATCGAGTTCAACCTCTTCGAAGTACTCGGGCGCGACAAGCTGTACGGCACGGGCCCGTTCGAGGAGATGGACGTCGACACCGCGAAGAGCGTCCTCGACGAGCTGACCCGGCTCGCGGAGAACGAGCTGGCCGAGTCCTTCACGGACGCCGACCGCAATCCGCCGGTGTTCGACCCCGGGACCAACACCGCGCCGGTCCCGGCGTCCTTCAAGAAGAGCTACCAGGCCTTCATGGACTCCGAGTACTGGCGCCTGGGCCTGCCCGAGGGAATCGGCGGCACCACGGCTCCCCCGTCGCTGATCTGGGCGTACGCGGAGCTGATCCTGGGCGCCAACCCGGCCGTGTGGATGTACTCCTCCGGTCCGGCCTTCGCCGGGATCCTGCACGACGAGGGCAACGAGACGCAGAAGAGGATCGCGCGGATCGCCGTCGAGAAGCAGTGGGGCTCCACCATGGTCCTCACCGAGCCGGACGCCGGCTCGGACGTGGGCGCCGGCCGCACCAAGGCCGTGCAGCAGGAGGACGGCTCCTGGCACATCGAGGGCGTGAAGCGGTTCATCACGTCCGGTGAGCACGACATGTCGGAGAACATCCTCCACTACGTGCTCGCGCGCCCCGAGGGCGCCGGACCCGGCACCAAGGGCCTGTCCCTCTTCCTCGTCCCGAAGTACCTCTTCGACGTCGAGACCGGCGAGCTGGGCGAGCGCAACGGCGTCTACGCCACCAACGTCGAGCACAAGATGGGCCTGAAGGCGTCCAACACCTGCGAGATGACCTTCGGCGACCGGCACCCCGCCAAGGGCTGGCTGATCGGCGACAAGCACGACGGCATCCGCCAGATGTTCCGCATCATCGAGTTCGCCCGCATGATGGTCGGCACGAAGGCGATCTCCACGCTGTCGACGGGCTACCTCAACGCGCTGGAGTACGCCAAGGAGCGCGTCCAGGGCCCCGACCTGGCGAACTTCATGGACAAGAGCGCGCCCAAGGTCACCATCACCCACCACCCCGACGTGCGCCGTTCGCTGATGACGCAGAAGGCGTACGCGGAGGGCATGCGCGCGCTGGTGCTGTACACGGCGTCGGTGCAGGACGCGATCGCGGTGAAGGAGGCGGCGGGCGAGGACGCGAAGTCCGAGCACGCCCTCAACGACCTCCTCCTGCCGATCGTCAAGGGCTACGGCTCCGAGAAGGGCTACGAGCAGCTCGCCCAGTCGCTGCAGACCTTCGGCGGCTCCGGCTTCCTCCAGGAGTACCCGATCGAGCAGTACATCCGGGACTCCAAGATCGACACCCTGTACGAGGGCACCACCGCGATCCAGGGCCAGGACTTCTTCTTCCGGAAGATCGTCCGCAACCAGGGCGCGGCGCTGAACTCGCTGGCCGAGGACATCAAGAAGTTCCTGGCGCTCGGCGAGGGCGGCGAGGAGCTCGGCACGGCCCGCGAGCACCTGGCCGAGGCGGCCGTCGAGCTGGAGGCCATCGTCGGCCTGATGCTCACCGACCTCGCGGCCACCGAGCAGGACGTCAAGAACATCTACAAGGTGGGCCTGAACACCACCCGCCTGCTGATGGCCTCCGGTGACGTGATCGTCGGCCACCTGCTCCTCAAGGGCGCCGCGGTCGCCGCCGAGAAGCTCCCGACGGCCTCCGCCAAGGACAAGGCCTTCTACACCGGCAAGATCGCGGCGGCGAAGTTCTTCGCGGCCAACGTCCTGCCCGGCGTCGCCCTGGCCCGCAAGGTCGCCGAGGGCGTCGAGCTGGACCTGATGGAACTGGACGAGGCGGCGTTCTAGCCCCTTTCGGGACCTCCCGGGCCCCTCCCGGACCTCCCCGGACAGACCCCACGAGATCCAGCCGGACCCCCGCGAGGGCCCGCTCCCATACACGGGAGCGGGCCCTCGCCCTCGTTAAGGTGAACCCCATGAGCGAACCCCCCCGCTTCGACCGCGGCCACACCGACGACCTGATGTCCTTCCTGGCGGCGAGTCCCACGCCGTACCACGCCGTGGCGAACGCCGCCGAGCGGCTGGAGAAGGCGGGCTTCCGGCAGGTCGCGGAGACGGACGCCTGGGACGGGTCGTCGGGCGGCAAGTACGTGCTGCGCGGCGGCGCGATCATCGCCTGGTACGTCCCCGAGGGCGCAGGCGCGCACACCCCCTTCCGGATCGTCGGCGCCCACACCGACTCCCCCAACCTGCGCGTCAAGCCCCGGCCCGACAGCGGGGCGCACGGCTGGCGCCAGGTGGCCGTGGAGATCTACGGCGGGCCGCTGCTCAACTCCTGGCTCGACCGCGACCTGGGCCTGGCCGGCCGGCTGTCGCTGCGGGACGGCTCCACCCGCCTGGTCAACGTCGACCGTCCCCTGCTGCGGGTCCCCCAGCTCGCCATCCACCTGGACCGCTCGGTCAACTCCGACGGCCTCAAGCTCGACAAGCAGCGGCACATGCAGCCGGTCTGGGGCATGGGCGACGACGTCCGCGACGGCGACCTCATCGCCTTCCTGGAGGAGACCGCCGGGCTCCCGTCCGGCGAGGTCACCGGCTGGGACCTGATGGTCCACTCCGTCGAAGCACCCGCCTACCTGGGCCGCGACCGCGAGCTGGTGGCGGGCCCGCGCATGGACAACCTGCTCTCCGTGCACGCCGGCACGGCCGCGCTCGTCGCCGTGGCGGGCAAGGGCTCCGGCCTCTCCTGCATCCCCGTCCTCGCCGCCTTCGACCACGAGGAGAACGGCTCCCAGTCCGACACCGGCGCGGACGGACCGCTGCTCGGCGGCGTCCTGGAGCGTTCGGTGTTCGCGCGCGGAGGGTCGTACGAGGACCGGGCCCGCGCCTTCGCCGGCACCGTCTGCCTCTCCTCCGACACCGGTCACGCCGTCCACCCCAACTACGCGGAGCGGCACGACCCGACGCACCACCCGCGCGTCGACGGCGGCCCCATCCTCAAGGTCAACGTCAACAACCGCTACGCCACGGACGGTTCCGGCCGGGCGGTCTTCGCGGCGGCCTGCGAGAAGGCGGGCGTCCCCTTCCAGTCCTTCGTCTCCAACAACGCGGTGCCGTGCGGCACCACCATCGGCCCGATCACCGCGGCCCGGCACGGCATCCGGACCGTGGACATCGGCGTGGCCATCCTGTCGATGCACAGCGCACGCGAACTGTGCGGCGCGAAGGACCCGTTCCTGCTGGCGAACGCCCTCGTCGCGTTCCTCGACGGCTAGTCAACTGCCGTACGGCGCATGGGTGGCGCCCGCCCGGGTACCCGGTTCGGACCGGAAACACCGGACAGGGAGGCGACACTCATGGGCCTCGGCGGATGCATCATCCTCATCGCCGCGGGAGCAATCCTCACGTTCGCGACCGACTGGGACATGCAGGGTGTCAACCTTGACCTGGTCGGCGTCATCTTCATGATCGTCGGTCTGATCGGCGTCGCGACGTTCAGCAGCATCGCCCGGCGTCGGCGGGTCGTCGTACCCCCCGCCACCCCGGTCGTCGACGACACCACCCGCCCGCGCACCCGTGACGGCTACAGCGACGGGTACGGGGTCTGACCGGACATCTGCCACACCGAAGGGCGCGGGAGAGGACTCCCGCGCCCTTCTCTTCCTCGCTGTGCCGTCGTGGTGCCTCCGGCCGTCAGCCGAGCGCGTGTCCCGTCGTCGTGTCCACGTGGGCCGGAACCTCGTCGTGACGGTCGCCGGTGGTGAGGGTGCCGGTGGGCTCGAGGAGGAGGATCGCGGTGGGGACGGGGGCGTAGGGCTTGTGCTCGGTGCCGCGGGGGACCGTGAAGACGGAGCCCTTCGGCAGGACGACCGTCCGCTCGCCGCCCGCCTCGCGCAGGGCGATGCGCAGTTCGCCGTCGAGGACGAGGAAGAACTCGTCGGTGTGGTCGTGCGCGTGCCAGACGTGCTCGCCCTCCACCCTGGCGATGCGCACGTCGTAGTCGTTGACGGTGGTGACGATACGGGGGCTCCACCGCTCCGTGAAGGAGGCGAGGGCCCGGTCGAGGGAGAGGGGTTCCTGTGCCATGCCGTCAGCGTCGGTGATGCGCCGGCACCGGGCCAGTGCTAGAAATCGCGTATGCCGCAAGGATCCTCTCAGCCCTCGCGCACCCACCGCGTCGCCGTGATCGTCGACGAGGGCACCAACCCGTTCGAGGTCGGCGTGGCCACCGAGCTGTTCGGGCTGCCCCGGCCCGAACTGGGGATGCCGTGCGCGCCGTACCGGGTGACGCTGTGCACGCCCACGCCCGAGGTGCCCATGAACCACGGGTTCTTCACGATGACCGGCGTGGCGGGGCTGGACGCCGTGGACGAGGCGGACACCCTCGTCGTGCCCGGACGGCCGGACAACGTCGTACCGCGCGCAGAGGCGGTCCTCGACGCGATCTCGCGCACCCACGCGCGGGGCGCCCGTCTCGTCAGCTTCTGCACCGGCGCCTTCGCGCTCGCCGAGGCGGGTCTGCTCGACGGGTGCCGCGCCACGACGCACTGGATGTGGGTGGACGCCTTCCGCGAACTGCATCCGAAGGTGCTGCTGGAGCCGGACGTGCTGTTCGTGGACGACGGGAACGTCCTCACCGCCGCGGGCAGCTCCGCCGCGCTGGATCTGGGACTGCACCTGTGGCGCCGGGACCACGGGGCCGATGTCGCCAACGCGGTCTCCCGGCGTCTGGTGTTCGCCGCCCACCGGGACGGCGGGCAGCGGCAGTTCGTGGAGCGTCCGGTCCCTCCGGTGCCGGACGAGTCGCTGGGTCCGCTGCTGGCCTGGGCGCAGGAGCGCCTGGACGAACCGCTGACGGTGGCGGACCTCGCGTCCCGCGCCGCGGTCAGCCCGGCGACCCTGCACCGGCGGTTCCGCGCGCAGCTCGGTGCGACACCGCTCGCGTGGCTGACCGGGGAGCGGGTCGCGCTGGCGTGCCGGCTCATCGAGCGGGGCGAGGTACGGCTGGACGTCGTGGCCGCGCGCAGCGGCCTGGGGACGGCGGCGAACCTGCGGGCGCGGCTGCGGCGCGAGACGGGACTCAGCCCGTCGGCCTACCGGCGGCGTTTCGGAACGCCCGGCGGGGAAGCCCTCGTGTCATGAGATTCCTTGTGCGGGACCGGATCCTCGGGATCGGGGACGACTACTGGATCGAGGACGACCGCGGGAACAAGGTCTTCCTCGTCGACGGCAAGGCGATGCGGCTGCGGGACACCTTCGAGCTGAAGGACACCGGGGGGCGCGTCCTCGTCGACATCCGGCAGAAGATGTTCGCCCTGCGGGACACGATGGTGATCGAGCGCGGCGGGGAGCCGCTGGCCACGGTCCGGCGCAAGCGGCTGTCACTGCTGCGCAACCACTACCGGGTGGCGCTGGCGGACGGCGGCACCGAGCTGGACGTCAGCGGCCGGATCCTCGACCGGGAGTTCGCCGTCGAGTACGACGGCGAACTGCTCGCCGTGATCTCCCGGCGTCTGCTGACCGTACGGGACACCTACGCCGTCGACGTCGTGCGCGAGGACGCGGACCCGGCGCTGCTGATCGCGGTGGCGGTGTGCGTGATCCACCTGGCGGAGAAGGAACGGGAGGAGTAGGCCCTGGTCAGTGCCGGGGGCGGTCCAGGCCCAGGACGCGGTCCTTGAGGGCCGGGAAGCGTTCGCGGGTGCCCGCCACCGTGGCCGGGTCGAAGTCGACGGTGAGGACCTCCTCGCCGGGGCCCGCCTCCGCCAGGACCTCGCCCCAGGGATCGACCACGATCGAGTGACCCGCCTGCGGAACTCCGGCGTGCGTCCCGGCCGTTCCACACGCGAGGACGAACGCCTGGTTCTCCACCGCCCGTGCCCTGGCCAGGAGCGTCCAGTGGGACCGGCGGCGCTCCGGCCAGCCCGCCGGGACGACGAAGGTCTCGGCGCCGGCGTCGACGAGGCCGCGGAAGAGTTCGGGGAAACGGAGGTCGTAGCAGGTCGCCACACCGACGACGGTGTGCGGCAGGCGGACCGTCACCAGTGCGTCACCCGCCCCCATCAGCACGGCCTCGCCCTTGTCGAAGCCGAAGCGGTGGATCTTGCGGTAGGCGGCGGCCAGGTCACCGGAGGGGGAGAAGACGAGCGAGGTGTTGTAGAGAGGGCCGTCCGGGTCACGCTCCGGGACGGACCCCGCGTGCAGCCACACGCCCGCGTCACTCGCGGCCTTCGCCATCGCCTCGAAGGTCGGCCCTTCGAGCGGTTCCGCCTCGCCGGAGAACTCCTCGTACGCGAACGCGCCCGTGGTCCACAGCTCCGGAAGCACGACCAGGTCGGCCCCGGCCTGTTCCCGTACCATCCCGGCGACCCGGCGCCGACGCGATTCGACCGATTCGCCCTCGTTCACGGCGACTTGGAGCAAGGAAGCGCGCACACTACCACCGTCCTGGCATTCGACCCGCGCACACGGGCCTACGATCGTCACACGAAAGCACTGCCGGGGTGCCTCACAGCAGCGTAACTTGGGGGTCCCCCCTGTTCGAGCGCAGCCGAGAACCTGGGGGAGTCCCGAGACACCCGCCGAGTGCAGCCACCGCCCACTGGCACCGCCGCCACAACCTGCCCGTGTACCGACCGCCGAGGGGTCCCGTTTCCGTGAGTCTGCATCCCACCCTCCAGCCCTACGCCGACGCCTGGACCCACTCCATCGAGGCGATATCCGAGCTGGTGCAGCCGCTCCCGGAGGCCGACTGGAACCGGCGGACACCGTGCCCGGGCTGGTCGGTCCGTGACATCGTCTCGCACGTCATCGGCCTGGACTCCGAGATGTACGGCGACCCCCGCCCCATCCACACGCTGCCGCGCGACCTGTTCCACGTCACCAACGACCACCAGCGGTACATGGAGATGCAGGTCGACGTGCGCCGCCACCACACGGCGCCGGAGATGACCTCCGAGCTGGAACTCATGATCATCCGCCGCAACCGCCAGCTGCGGAACGAGAACCGCGAGCCCGGCACCGCGGTGCGCGGCCCGCTCGGCACGGAGCTGACGCTGGAGGAGTCCATGCGCCGGCACGCCTTCGCCGTGTGGGCGCACGAGCAGGACCTGCGCACGGCCCTCGGCCGCCCCGGCAACCTCGACTCCCCGGGCGCGCACGTCGCCCGTGACGTGCTGCTCGACGAGCTGCCGCGCGTGGTCGCCGAGCTCGCGCAGGCGCCGCGCAGCTCGGCCATTGTCATCGACGTCCACGGTCCGGTGGAGTTCCTGCGCACGATCCGCGTCGACATCCAGGGCCGGGGCACCCTGGAAACGGCCCCGGCCCTCGGCCCGGCCGCCTCCCTCACCCTCGACTGGGAGACCTACGTCCGCCTGGCCTGCGGCCGGGTGACGGCGGAAGCGGTGCCGGACCGGGTGAAGACGGAGGGCGACCTGGACCTGGCGGCGGCGATCCTGCGCCACTTCGCGGTCACCCCGTAGCGACCGCGGGCAGTCGTGCCGCGGGGGCGATGGGGCCCCCGCTCGAGCGAAACCGAGAGTGGGGGAGGGTGGGCGCGACGGCACCCGGCAAGCGCCGGCCACGCGACCCACCCCCGCCCGGCCCCACCCCCGGGCACCGTCACACGGGCACGTGCACCGACGTCACCCGGCTCGCGACCGACCGCTCCCGCTCCGCGCGAGCCGCCCGCCTCCGCAACCGCAGAATCTGGGTGACGCCCACCACCTGAAGCACGAACACGGACGAGAAGGCGACGGCATAATCGCCCCCCGTCGCATCCAGCAGCACCCCGACCGCGAACAGCGTCGTCATGGAGGCGACGAAGCCCCCCATGTTCGTGATCCCCGACGCCGTCCCCTGCCGCTCGGCCGGATTCGCCGGCCGCGCGAAGTCGAACCCGATCATCGACGCCGGCCCACAGGCCCCCAGCACCGCGCACAGCAGCACCAGCAGCCACATCGGCGCCGTATCCGCCGGATGGACCAGGGTCGCCGCCCACACCACCGCCGTCGCCCCCACCGTTCCCAGCGCCAGCGGCAGCCGCGCCCCGTGATGCCGGGCGATGACCTGGCCGTAGACGAGTCCGAAGACCATGTTGGACAGCACGACGAGGGTGAGCAGCTCACCGGCGGCGGCCCGGGACAGCCCCTGCGCCTCCACCAGGAACGGCATGCCCCACAGCAGCAGGAACATCATCGCCGGGAACTGGGTGGTGAAGTGCACCCACAGCCCGAGCCGCGTTCCCGGCTCCCGCCAGGAGGCGGCGATCTGACGGCGCACGTAGGCGGCGCCCTGGTGCGGAACGGGCTCCGGCCCGTGCCCCTCGGGGTGGTCCTCGAGGAAGAACAGAAGCAGCACGAACACCACGACACCGGCCACCGCGCTGCCCGCGAACGCCGCCGTCCAGCCGATGCCGTGCAGCAGCCGGGACAGGACCAGCGTGGAGACGAGATTGCCCGCCATGCCGGCCAGCCCCGCCATCTGCGCGACCAGCGGCCCGCGCCGGGCCGGGAACCACCGGGTGCCCAGCCGCAGCACGCTGATGAACGTCATCGCGTCACCGCAGCCGAGCAGCGCCCGCGAGGCGAGCGCCGTGCCGTACGACGGTGAGAACGCGAAGCCCAGCTGCCCGGCCGTGAACAGCACGACGCCGATGCCCAGCACCCTCTTGGTGCCGAGCCGGTCGACCAGCAGCCCGACGGGTATCTGCATGCCCGCGTAGACCAGCAGCTGGAGGATGGAGAAGGTGGACAGGGCGGAGGCGCCCACGTCGAAGCGGTCGACGGCGTCGAGGCCGGCCACGCCCAGCGACGTACGGAAGATGACGGCGACGAAGTAGACGGAGACGCCGATCCCCCACACGGCGAGGGCGCGCCGTCCGCCGGGAGGGTCTCCTGGCGTCGTGCCGGACGCCTCCGTACGCGCGCCGCTCATCGCACCTCACCCCGGGCCAGGTGGGAGAACCAGCCGACGTGCCGGTGGACGACGCCGACGGCCGCCTCCGCGTCACCGGAGCGCAGCGCCTGAAGGATCTCCCCGTGCTCGGCGAGGGTCTTGGCGATCCGGTCGGGGTGGGAGTGCATCACGGCGACTCCCATCCGCAGCTGGCGGTCGCGGAGCTGGTCGTAGAGACGGGAGAGGATCTCGTTGCCGCCGCTGCGGACGATCTCGGCGTGGAAGCACCGGTCGGTGACGGAGGCCGCGGCGAAGTCACCGGCGGCGGCCTGCTCCTTCTGCCGGGCGAGCAGCTCCTCCAGACGCTCGATGAGCCCGGCCGGCGCGGGTACGGCCTTCCTGGCGGCGTGCTCCTCGACGAGCAGCCGGGTCTCGACGACGTCGGCGATCTCCTGCGCGGAGACGGGCAGGACGAGGGCGCCCTTCTTCGGGTAGAGCTTGATCAGCCCTTCGGCCTCCAGCCGCAGCAGCGCCTCGCGCACGGGGGTCCGCGAGACCCCCACGGCCTCCGCCAGCTCGCCTTCGGTGAGCAGCGTCCCGCCCTCGTAACGGCGTTCCAGGACGCCCTGCTTGACGTGGGTGTAGACGCGGTCGGTGGCGGGTGGTTGCTTCACTGCGGCCATGCTCATGCGGACAGGATAGATACAACACGCACGCATGGAAGAATCCATCCACGATGCGGACTCGAAGAAGTCGGAAGTGCCCCCGGTTCACGCACAACCATCCGCACGCTCCGCGAGTCAGACAGATGCGGCTCCCTTATGGACCGCGTCTCAACTTGGCCGCAGGACAAGGCCATTCCAGGTAATCGGGGTATTCGACTTGAAGATCGACACGCAGGGCTTCCGCCTCCGCAGAGCCGTCGGCGTCGCCATGACCACCGGCGCCGTGATCGCCTCCGGAGTTCTCTACGCGGCGCCCGCGCAGGCCGCCGCCGCACCCACGATCGTCGCCAAGGGCGGCTACGTGATGAACAACGCGAACGGCAAGTCGCTGTACACGAAGGCGGCGGACACGCGTCGTTCGACCGGCTCGACGACGAAGATCATGACCGCGAAGGTCGTGCTGGCGCAGAAGAACCTGAACCTGGACGCCAAGGTCACGATCCAGATGGCGTACAGCGACTACATCGTGAAGAACAACGCCTCGTCGGCACGGCTGATCGTCGGTGACAAGGTCACCGTGCGCCAGCTGCTGTACGGGCTGATGCTGCCGTCGGGCTGCGACGCGGCGTACGCGCTGGCCGACAAGTTCGGCACGGGCTCGACGCGTTCGGCCCGCGTGAAGTCGTTCATCGGCAAGATGAACACCGAGGCGAAGAACCTGGGCCTGAAGAACACCCACTTCGACTCCTTCGACGGCATCGGGAAGGGCAGCAACTACTCGACGCCGCGCGATCTGACGAAGATCGCGAGCAGCGCGATGAAGAGCTCCACGTTCCGCTCGATCGTGAAGACGAAGAAGTACACGGCGAAGACGACGACGAAGACGGGCAGCACCCGCACGATGGCGCCGTGGACCAACACGAACACGCTGCTCAGCAGCTACAGCGGCACGATCGGCGTGAAGACCGGCTCGGGCCCGGAGGCCAAGTACTGCCTGGTCTTCGCCGCGACCCGCAACGGCAAGACGGTCATCGGCACGGTCCTCGCCTCCTCCTCGTCCACCCAGCGCGAGACGGACGCGAAGAAGCTCCTGGGCTACGGCTTCGGCAAGATCTGACCCACGCGGACACACATGCGCAAGGGGCCCGCCGATATCGGCGGGCCCCTTGCGCATGTCTCGACTCCGACGTCCGCCATACACGTGTCCGCCGGTCGGCACAGCCGTTTCGGCCGACTTCGCTCGCAGTCGTGAACATCATCGAACCGGCTGGCATATGCGTTCCGCCTCGCTCTACGTTCCGCAGCGGAGGTAATTCACATGAACGAACCCAGCAAACGGCAGAACTCTGCCGAGCAGCACGAGGCGATCGACGTCAGCGACTTCGTCTACGCGGCGACCGGCGCCCGGGTGCGGAGGCTGACGATGCCGGACGGGACGCACTGGTTCCCGGCGGTGGACGTCTGCAAGGAACTCGGCCACACCAACTCCCGGAAGGCGCTCTCAGACCACGTTCCGGACGAGCATCGAGAGATTCTCGAGACCGTAACTGGAGGTTACGGTCTCAGCGTTCCCGCAGGTAGAGAGTGGCGTCGAGACTTGCAAGTCATCTCTCTCCAAGGTCTCGTCCTCCTCGTCAACGCCTGTACCAAATCGGCCTGCGCCCCCTTCAAGCAGTGGGTCGCCGAAGTGATCGAGACCGTTCAGCGCGAGGGTTCCTACTCTCTCGACGAAGCCGAGGTGCAGCCCTCCGAGCCTGGTGCGCCCGTCGCCTACGCCATGCCGGAGCAGGTCGCCGATGCCATCGTCCGGCTCGAAGCGCACAACCTTCAGCTGGACGAGGAACTGGCCGGCGGGCAGCGTGAATCGATCGCTTTGCAGAAGGAGACGTTGGCCATGCAGCGGGAACTGCTGGCCACGCAACAGGCCACCCTCGCCGTGCAGCAGGCCATGGTCCGGGCGATGGAACGCATCGCGGACCGGTTCGACACTCTCGTCCTCGCGCGCCGGACGCCCCCTGGCCACCGCACCGCGCTGCCCACCACCGAGTCGGTGCTGGCCGACTGGCGACAGCGGTTGTCCGTGACGGAGGACGTATGGACGGTGGCCGTGGCCATCGCCCCCGTGCTCGTCGAACAGGGAGAGCTGCGCGAGCCGCTGGAGTCGATCGCCACCCGTACGGGGCTCTCCGTGCGCCGCGTCAACGACTGCCTCCGGCTGCTGCGCAAGCACGCCTGCATCCGCTCGCGGGGCGGGGACGGGGGCGGGGGCGGGGCTCCGGTGTACGTGCTCCATCGGGGCTGAGTGGACCGGCACGGCAGGAGGGGCGTCGCAATCCGAATTTGCGGCGCCCCTCCCGCGCTGAACCTAGCGGTTCACCGGGCCTCACGCCCAGTCGGTCAGCCGTTCCGGGTCGTCCGGATCGCGGCCTCATCGCCCTCGGCGCCGGACACGAAGCCCAGCGCCTTCCGGAGACCGGAGGGCTCGCGGTAGTGCACACCGGTCGTCCCGCGTGCGATGGCCGCCCCGACGTTCTCCAGCCGGGCCTCCACGAACGGCTCGATCTCGCCGGGGTCCTCCCACGAGCCGGCACCGCCCTGCGCATCGCCGTCACGGACCCGAGGGGAGCGGCTGCCGCAGTGCAGCGCCTCGGATCCCGACACCCGGTTCAGGCGCGGTCTCCTGGTCGTCCGGGCGGATGTGCGGGCCGTGGAGCGGCTCACCCTGGGAAAGACGGTCCGGGCGGAACCGGCCGTGCCGGGGAGGGTCGGCGTGTGGACCGACCGGCCTTCGTCAGGGCGCCGGAAACCGACGGGCGCGTTCCTGGTGGCGGCGGGCCTTGAGGCGATTGCCGCAGGTCCTCATCGAGCACCAGCGGGCGGTGTTGGCGCGGCTGCGGTCGAGGAGGAAGAGGCGGCACTCGTCGTTGCCGCAGGGGCGCAGCCGGCCGGGCCTGCGTTCTTGGACGTCGTACCAGGCGAGCACCAGCTCCACCGCGAGCAGCCGCTCGGGCGGCGCTTCGAGACGCCACCGCAGACCCGGCTCGCCGACCTCGGGAATCCGGTACGCGCCGGCCAGCACGTCCCGCAACTCCGCCTCGGGCACGGTGCCGCGGGTGGCGGTCTGGAGCGCGTCCCTCGCCGTCCGCAGCCAGTCGGCCGCCGCCGCGTCACCGGGGACGCCGTGCTCCTCGGCCCACCGCCGCAGCACGGCGTCATCGGCCCACAGATCCCGCGGCCGGCCGTCCACCACCGGGGTGCTGTTCAGCGCCTCCAGCAGCGCTCCCTCGTCGATCATGTCCATTCACCTCCTCGGCTAACCCCCTCAGCTCACTTGACAGGTTACCTCACATCCGGTCCACTGGAGGCACTGGTAACCACCAAAAGCCCTCTGGAGGGTTAGTCGTGATCGAGATCCGTCACCAGTACGCCACCGTGCGCGGACACCGCGTCTTCTACCGGGAGGCCGGCCCCGCCGACGCACCGGCCCTGGTGCTCCTGCACGGATTCCCCACCAGCTCGCGCATGTTCCGCCGGCTGATCCCGGAACTCGCCGACCGGTTCCGCGTCATCGCCCCCGACCACCTCGGCTTCGGCCACTCCGACACCCCGCCCGCCGACGCGTTCCGGTACACCTTCGACGCGCTCACCGACATCACGGAGGAACTCCTGGCCGGGCTCGGTGTCACCCGCTACGCCGTGTACGTACAGGACTACGGCGCTCCCATCGGGTGGCGACTCGCGCTGCGCGACCCGAAGGCGGTCACCGCGGTGATCACCCAGAGCGGCAACGCCTACGAGGACGGCTTCGTCCCCGAGTTCTGGGCGCCGCTGTGGGCCTACGCGAACGACCCGGGGCCCGGGACGGAGCCGGCGGTCCGCACCGCCCTCGACCTGGACGCCATCCGCTGGCAGTACCTCCACGGGGTGGACCGCCCCGAACTGGTCGACCCCGACACCTGGACGGCCGACCACCGTGACGTCAGCCGTCCCGGCAACGACCTCGTACAGCTCGCCCTCTTCCGCGACTACGCCACCAACCGGCCCCTCTACCCGCGGCTGCACGCGTACTTCCGGGAGAGCCGTGTCCCGCTCCTGGCCGTATGGGGAGCCGAGGACCTCATCTTCGGCCCCGACGGCGCGCGCGCCTTCGCGCGGGACCTGCCGGACGCCGAGATCCACCTGGTGCCCGGAGGCGGCCACTTCCTGCTCGAGAGCCACCTGGAGAGCACGGCCGACCGCATCCGGGACTTCCTGACCCGTACGCTGCCGACGGCTCGATCGTGACGCACCGCCTTCCGGTGGTGGACGTCCGCGCGGGAGGGGCGCCGCGATCCGATGTCGCGACGCCCCTCCCGTGCCGAACCCGGCGGTTCGTGGGCCTCAGGCCCAGCTGATCAGCCGCTTCGGCTGTTCCAGGACCGCCGCCACGTCCGCCAGGACCTTGGAGCCCAGCTCCCCGTCCACCAGGCGGTGGTCGAAGGAGAGGGCCAGGGTGGTGACCTGGCGGGGCTTGACCTTGCCCTTGTGGACCCACGGCTGGAGCTTGATCGCGCCGACCGCGAGGATCGCGGACTCGCCGGGGTTGAGGATCGGCGTGCCCGTGTCGACGCCGAAGACGCCGACGTTGGTGATCGTGACCGTGCCCGCCTGCATCGCGGACGGGGAGGTCTTGCCCTCCCGCGCCGTGGACACCAGTTCGCCCAGGGACTCGGCCAGTTGCGGCAGCGTCTTGGCGTGGGCGTCCTTGATGTTCGGGACGATCAGGCCGCGCGGGGTGGCCGCCGCGATGCCCAGGTTGACGTAGTGCTTGACCACGATCTCCTGGGCCGCCTCGTCCCAGGAGGCGTTGATCTCCGGGTTGCGCCTGATCGCCACCAGCAGGGCCTTGGCGATCAGCAGCAGGGGGTTCACGCGCAGGCCCGTGAACTCCTTGTCCTGCTTCAGCTCCTCGACCAGCTTCATCGTGCGCGTCACGTCCACCGTCACGAACTCCGTGACGTGCGGTGCCGTGAACGCCGAGCCGACCATCGCCGCCGCCGTGGCCTTGCGGACCCCCTTGACCGGGACGCGGGTCTCGCGGGCGGTGTCGTACGACACCGGGGCCGCGGCGGCAACCGGTACGGCGGCAGCCGGGGCGGCCTCCTGCGGAGCCGGAGCCTGAGGCGCCACCGCCGCGTGGACGTCCTCACGGGTGATGATGCCGTCCGGGCCGGTCGGGGTGACCGTCGTCAGGTCGACGCCCAGGTCCTTCGCCAGCTTGCGCACCGGGGGCTTGGCCAGGGGGCGTTCCAGGGGAGCGGCGGGGGCGCCGTGACCGTTCAGTTCCGCCTGGACGGCCACCGCCGCCTGCCGGGCCGCGGTGTCCGGGGCCGCCTGCTTGCGCGGGCGGCGGCGCGTCGAGGACGTCGCCACGCCGTAGCCGACCAGGACCGGCTGGCGGGCCGCCGGCTTCTCCTCGGGCTCCGCGGCGGGGGCGGGAGCGACGGCGGGAGCCGGGGTCTCCTCCGGGGCCGCGCCACCCGTGATGTCCACCGCGATGATGGACGTGCCCACGTCCACCGTGGTGCCCTCGGGGAAGTGCAGCGCGCGGACCACACCGTCGTAGGGGATGGGCAGTTCGACGGCCGCCTTCGCCGTCTCGACCTCGCAGACCACCTGGCCGTCGGTGACCGTGTCACCGGGCTGGACGTACCACTTGAGGATCTCGGCCTCGGTGAGGCCCTCGCCCACGTCCGGCATCTTGAACTCGCGTACGGACGCGTTCGTCATCGTCGTCACGACCCTCTCCCTCAGTACGCCAGCGAGCGGTCGACGGCGTCGAGCACCCGGTCCAGGTCCGGGAGGTAGGACTCCTCCAGGCGGGCCGGCGGGTACGGGGCGTGGTAGCCGCCCACCCGCAGCACCGGGGCCTCCAGGTGGTAGAAGCAGCGCTCCGTGATCCGGGCGGCGATCTCCGCGCCGGAACCGAAGAACACCGGTGCCTCGTGGACGACGACCAGCCGGCGCGTCTTCTCCACCGACCTCTGGATCGAGTCGAAGTCGAGCGGGGAGACCGAGCGCAGGTCCAGCACCTCCAGGGAGCGGCCCTCCTCGGCCGCCGCGTCCGCGGCCTCCCGGCAGAGCTTCACCATCGGGCCGTACGCCGCGAGGGTGAGGTCCGTGCCCTCGCGCACCACGCGCGCGGTGTGCAGCGGGCCCGGGATCGCCTCGGTGTCGACCTCGCCCTTGTCCCAGTAGCGCCGCTTGGGCTCGAAGAAGATCACCGGGTCGTCGCTCTGGATGGCCTGCTGCATCATCCAGTACGCGTCCGACGCGTTCGACGGGGAGACCACCTTCAGGCCCGCCACGTGGGCGAACAGCGACTCCGGGGACTCGGAGTGGTGCTCCACCGCACCGATGCCGCCGCCGTAGGGGATGCGCACGACGACGGGGAGCTTGACCTTCCCCAGCGAGCGGGCGTGCATCTTCGCGAGCTGCGTGACGATCTGGTCGTACGCCGGGAAGACGAAGCCGTCGAACTGGATCTCCACCACCGGCCGGTAGCCGCGCAGGGCCAGGCCGATCGCCGTGCCGACGATGCCCGACTCGGCGAGCGGGGTGTCGATGACGCGGCTGTCGCCGAAGTCCTTCTGCAGCCCGTCCGTCACCCGGAACACGCCGCCGAGCTTGCCGACGTCCTCTCCCATGACGAGGACCTTCGGGTCCGTGTCCAGGGCATGCCGCAGCGACTCGTTGATCGCCTTGGCCAGGGCCATGTTCTTGGATGTCACGGTCTCCGCCATCTCACTTACCCCCGTCCGCGTCCGCGAACGACGCCTGGTAGGCGGCGAACTGCGCACGCTCCTCGTCCACGAGCGCGTGTCCGTCCGCGTACACGTTCTCGAAGATGGCGAAGTGGTCCGGGTCCGGCATGGCACGGACCGCTTCGCGCACTCGTTTGCCCAACGCCTCGCTCTCGGCCTCCAGTTCCGCGAAGAATCCCTCGTCCGCGTGGTTCGAGGCTTCGAGGTAGCGGCGAAGACGGAGGATCGGGTCCTTGGCCTCCCAGGCCAGGCGCTCCTCGTCGCCCCGGTAGCGGGTCGGGTCGTCGGAGGTGGTGTGCGCGCCCATGCGGTAGGTGAACGCCTCGACCAGCGTCGGGCCCTCACCGGCGCGCGCCCGCTCCAGGGCCCACTTGGTGACGGCCAGGTTCGCCAGCACGTCGTTGCCGTCCACGCGGACGCCCGGGAAGCCGAAGCCCTGCGCGCGCTGGTACAGCGGCACGCGGGACTGCTTCTCGGTCGGCTCGGAGATCGCCCACTGGTTGTTCTGGCAGAAGAACACCACCGGGGCGTTGTAGACCGCGGAGAAGGTGAAGGCCTCGGCCACGTCGCCCTGGCTGGACGCGCCGTCGCCGAAGTAGGCGATGACCGCGCTGTCCGCGCCGTCCTTGGCGACGCCCATCGCGTAGCCCGTGGCGTGCAGGGTCTGCGAGCCGATGACGATCGTGTACAGGTGGAAGTTGTTGCCGTTCGGGTCCCAGCCGCCGTTGTTCACGCCGCGGAACATGCCGAGCAGATTGGTCGGGTCCACCCCGCGGCACCACGCGACGCCGTGCTCGCGGTAGGTGGGGAAGACGTAGTCGTCGTCGCGCAGCGCCCGGCCGGAGCCGATCTGCGCCGCCTCCTGCCCGAGCAGCGAGGCCCACAGGCCCAGCTCGCCCTGACGCTGCAGGGAGGTGGCCTCGGCGTCGAAGCGGCGGGTGAGCACCATGTCGCGGTACAGACCGCGCAGGTCGTCGGCGGTGATGTCGGCGACGTACTTGTCGAACTCGGCGTTCTTGACGCGCTTGCCCTCGGGCGTCAGCAGCTGGACGAGGGCGGGCTCGGCGCTCTTCCCGGCACCGGTGGCCTTCTCGGCGCTGGTGGTGCGCTTGGTGCCGGTGGTGCCGGCCTTCGTTCCGGCGCTGCGTCGCGGTGTGCGCGCGGCAGTGCTCTCCACGGTCACGTGTGCTCCTCCGTCGGTCCGGCCCCCGGGGTTGCCGGTGGGCCAGTGCGGCTCACCTGTTCTCGACCACCGGGCACGGGGTGGGTGCCACTCGACCGGGAACAGGCGTGACAGGTGCCCCGGCGAGCGCCCTGCAAGAGGCACGTTACCCAGTGCTCCACATCTCTGTGAAACCCTTCTGACCTGCGATTTTGCTTGGATTTCCAAGTAAATCGGGGAAGGACCTGAAGGTGCGCTGGTCACAGCCTCGCAGGAGGCCGGAGCAACGGCACGTTATCCCGGCCACCCCGGGCACGGGAAGAGTCGAGTTTCGTGCCGCCCGTGAGGGCGGGGCCATGCCGTAGGGAGCGCGGGTCAGCCGCCCGTGTTCCCGAGAGTGGTCCCGGTGTCGGTGCCGCCCACGTCGGTACCACCGGCGTCCGTGCCGCCCGCGTCGGTACCACCGGCGTCCGTGCCGCCCGCGTCGGTACCGCCCGCGTCCGTTCCACCGGTGTCGGTACCGCCCGCGTCCGTTCCACCGGTGTCCGTACCGCCCGTACCGGTCGGCTGAGTGGCGGTCGGCTGGTCGCTCGGCTCTTCCGTCTCCGTGTACGTCGGCTCCTGGGACGGCGTGTACGGCTGGTCCCAGTTCCCACCGCCGGATCCCGTGCCCGGGTCGGTCCCGGTCTCCGTGCCCGGGTCGGTGGTCTCCTCGGGGGCCTCGTCGCTCGGGCTCTCGCTGGCCTTCTCGTCCTCGGTGGTCTGCGTCACGGACGGGGATGTGTCGGGCTTCTTCCCGCCCTCGCCACCGCCGCCGTTCATCGCCAGCGCCACACCCGCCGCGACGGCGATCACCGCGAGCACCGCGAGGATCCACAGCTTGCCGCGACCGCTGCCCTTGTTGCCGTGGCCCTCGAAGCCGCCGTCGTCGCCGCCGTACCCGGCGGGCAGGATCGGCTGCGGGATCGCCGCCGTGCCGGAGGCGTCCGGGTGCGGCATCGCGGTGGTGCCCGCGAAGCCGGCCGCCGGGGTGCGCGGGCCCTCGTGCATGACCACCGGGCCGGTGTTCCAGGTGCCGGTGTGACCGCCCTGGTCGTAGAGCATCTGCAGCGCGTACTGGATCAGTCCGCGCATCTCCTCGGCCGTCTGGAACCGGTCGTCGGGCTCCTTGGCGAGGGAACGCATGACCAGGCCGTCCAGCTCCGGCGGGCAGGCGTCCGAGGCCTCCGAGGGGGGCGTGGGGATGTCCTGGACGTGCTGGTAGACCACCGACAGCGGCGTCTCACCGGTGAAGGGAGGCCGCAGCGCCAGCAGTTCGTACAGCAGGCAGCCGGTGGCGTACAGGTCGGACCGGTAGTCGACGGCCTTGCCGAGGGCCTGCTCGGGGGAGAGGTACTGCGGGGTGCCCATGACCATGCCGGTCTGGGTCATCGTCGTGGACGCGCCGTGCAGCGCGCGGGCGATGCCGAAGTCCATCACCTTCACGGCGCCGTTGTGGGTGATGATGACGTTGGCCGGCTTGATGTCGCGGTGCACGATGCCGTGCTGGTGCGAGTAGGCGAGCGCCTCCAGGACACCGGAGACGATGATCAGCGCCTGCTCGGGGCCCGGGGCCTCGGCGTTCATCAGCAGGTCGCGGATGGTGCGGCCCTCGACGATCTCCATCACGATGTACGGCACCGACTGGCCGCCGACGACGTCCTCGCCGGAGTCGTACACGGCGACGATCGCGTGGTGGTTGAGACCGGCCACCGACTGCGCCTCGCGCGTGAAGCGCGCCTTGGACACGGGGTCCTCGGCGAGGTCGGCGCGCAGCAGCTTGATGGCGACCGTGCGGCCGAGGCGTACGTCCTCGGCCGCGAAGACCTCGGCCATGCCGCCCCGGCCGAGCCTGTGGGTCAGCCGGTACCGGCCGTCGCCGACGAGCCCGCCGTTGCCCCAGTTGTCCGGCGCGTCCGAGATGCCGCCGCCAGTCGCCTCGGGGTCGGACGGGCCCTGGGCGCGCTGCTGCTGTGCCATCAGTCCTCGCCGTCGTTTCTGCCCGCGGTGCGCGCGGTGTTGTCACGGTCTTCGTCGGCCACGCTACAGCCTCGGCGTGTGCCCCCGGCCCGGGACGGGCTGCCAGGACCGGCACGAGACGGACCGGCCATGAAACCCGCACTCCGTACTGTCGTGCAAATTCCGTGTACCGGTAGGACGACCGCTGTAACGCTTCCGCGACGCTTCCTTCGCGTACGGTCACGGAACGGGCACCGCGCTTGACGTGTCGGTGGCCTGGGGCAGACTTGGCCGGGAATAGCGCATGGGATCTACGACGGATCGGCCACCGACGGCGGCGGCGCCGGAGAGGCTACGGGGGACGCGGAACATGAGCCAGCACGGCGCACAGGGCCACCACGCGGGACGGGCGCTCGCCGGCGGACGTTACCAACTGCGGGACCTGCTCGGCCAGGGCGGCATGGCCTCGGTCCACCTCGCCTACGACAGCGTGCTCGACCGCCAGGTCGCGATCAAGACGTTGCACACGGAACTCGGCCGGGAGCCGGCCTTCCGCGAGCGCTTCCGCCGCGAGGCCCAGTCCGTGGCGAAGCTCACGCACACCAACATCGTCTCGGTCTTCGACACCGGCGAGGACGACGTGGACGGCATGACGACGCCGTACATCGTCATGGAGTACGTCGAGGGCCGCCCGCTGGGGTCCGTGCTCGACGAGGACGTGCGGCAGCAGGGCGCGATGCCCGCCGACAAGGCGCTGAAGATCACCGCGGACGTCCTGGCGGCCCTGGAGATCAGCCACGAGATGGGGCTGGTCCACCGCGACATCAAGCCGGGCAACGTGATGATGACCAAGCGCGGCGTGGTCAAGGTCATGGACTTCGGCATCGCCCGCGCCATGCAGTCCGGCGTGACGTCGATGACGCAGACCGGCATGGTCGTCGGCACCCCGCAGTACCTCTCCCCGGAGCAGGCGCTCGGCCGGGGCGTGGACGCCCGCTCCGACCTGTACTCGGTCGGCATCATGCTGTTCCAGCTGGTCACCGGGCGGTTGCCGTTCGACGCGGACTCGCCGCTGGCCATCGCGTACGCGCATGTGCAGGAGGAGCCGCCGGTCGCGTCCTCGATCAACCGTTCGCTGCCGCCGGCCGTGGACGCGCTGATCGCCCGCGCGCTGAAGAAGAATCCGAACGAGCGCTTCCCCAGCGCGGAGTCCATGCGCGGGGAGTGCCTGCGGGTGGCGCAGTCCTTCCACGCGGCCCCGCCGAGCATCGTCCCCGGCGCGCAGGCGCAGAGCGGCGCGGGCGTCGGCTCCGCGGTGTTCCCGCCGGTCGACCGGGCGACCCCGGCGCCCACGGGCAACGTGCAGACGCCGTACCAGCCGACGCCCCATCCCTACGGCACTCCGGCTCCGCCCACGCCCTCCCCGGCGTACGGCTATCCGCAGCAGGGCGGCGCCCCGTCGCCGTACGCGCCGCAGCCGGGGCCGCAGACCCCTCCGCCGTACGACATCACGCCCCAGCCGTCCGGCTCGGGCGGCTCGGGCGGCAGTCGGAACAAGCCGGTGGTCATCGGGTCGATCGTCGTCTCGCTCGTCGCCGTCGGCGGCCTGATCACGGCGCTGATGATGAACGGCGGCGAGAAGGACCCGCAGGCCGGCGGCGGAAGCGGCGGCGCTTCGGCCTCGGCGTCGGCACCGGCGGCCAAGGCGGAGGGCTACCGCGGGCCGGACACGTCGAAGAAGATCGACAAGGAGGAGTGCGAGGAGCCGCAGGAGTCGTACAACGACCCCGAGAAGATCCGGATGCCGAACTTCAAGTTCAAGTACATCGGGTCGGTCAAGGAGTGCTTCCAGGCCGCCGGCTGGGGTGACATCAAGATTCTCGACGTGGACGAGAACACCTACGGCGAGGGCTCCGTCCGGGACCAGTTCCCGCCGGCGGGCACGGACGTCGACCCCGAGGACATGCCGCAGATCACGCTCAAGGTCTCGACGGGCAACCCTCCGTCCTGATCCCGGCCGTACGCGACACGGCGAAGGGGCCCGGCATCCGATGCCGGGCCCCTTCGTGCCGTACGTGTCGTTCTTTTCGTTCGGGCAGGGACAGTGGGGCGGTTACAGGTACGGGCCGCCCGAGCGGCCGCCCGTCTGCGGGTCCTCCAAGCCGTCGCCGACGCCGGGCGGGAGGGCACGGCGCATCTGCTCCAGCTGAGCGCGCGCGGCCATCTGCTGGGCGAAGAGCGTGGTCTGGATGCCGTGGAAGAGGCCCTCCAGCCAGCCCACCAACTGGGCCTGCGCGATCCGCAGTTCGGCGTCGCTCGGGGTGGTCTCGTCCGTGAAGGGCAGGGAGAGCCGCTCCAGCTCCTCGACCAGCTCCGGGGCCAGACCGTCCTCCAGTTCCTTCACCGAGCTGGCGTGGATCTCCTTGAGCCGGACCCGGCTGGCCTCGTCCAGGGGAGCCGCGCGCACTTCCTCCAGCAGCTGCTTGATCATGCTGCCGATCCGCATGACCTTCGCCGGCTGCTCCACCTGCTCCGTGAGCGGGGTCTCGCGGGAGTCCTCGTCTCCGGCGCCGGCGCCGGCGCCGAGCGCCATGCCGTCCTGGCCGACGACCAGGATCTGCGGATTCTCCGGCGACCGTTCGTTCCTCGGCATCTCCATGCCGCCATTGTCGCGCACGGCCGTGTGCCGTTTCGGCGGTGCCCCCGGAAGCGGGGTTCTCCGGGCGGGTCCACCCGACGGACGTATCCGGAATGCCGGGAACATCCGGTGATGACAGGCTGTTGGGCGTCCATCCGGCCCATCTTGCCGACGGTGTGACCGAGCACCGGCCGGCGCGGGAGGTCACGGTCGTGACTCCATGGCTGCGTGTAGTGGGAGCGACGGTTGTCCTGGTCACGGGGGCGGCGGTGATGCCGTACGGCCCTGTCGCGGCGCCCCTCGGCGCCGGGGCGGCGTACGGGGTCGGCGCCGACCCCTCTTCGCCGTCCCTCTCGTCCCCCTCGTCCTCGTCGTCGCCCTCGCCCTCCGGGGAGCCGTCGAGGGCCGGGAGCCGGCCGGGCGAGGACCGGGACCGGCCGGGGCGGCACGGGATGACCGAGGGAGAGCCGCGGGAGCGTGAGCGCGGCGACCGGGACGGTGCGGACGACCGGGACGGTGCGGACGACGGGGGCGCCGGTGCCGTACCACGGAGGCCGGGGCGCGCCGAGGACGTGAGCGGGCGGCCGGACGCGGCCGGCGTGCCGCGCCCGGGGGACGACGACACCGTGTCCCGGGCACCCGGCGGGGGCGACACCGTCCCGCGGACACCGGCGTCACAGGCGGCGGTCCCGGTGCCCTCCGCGACCTCACGGGCGGCGGAGCCGAACGCGGTCGCCTCCACCGAGCCCGTCCTGCGCATCCTTCCGCTCGGCAGCGGTCTGATGCTCATCGGACTCGGCTTCGGCCTCGCCTTCGTGGCCCTGCGCATGCGCCAGGGGCGCGGCACGTCCTGAGAACCGGGCGGGGTCCTGCCGGGAGTTTCCTGACGGGCCGTGGAAGGGCTCGCGCGCCACGGGAACACGCGCAGGGCGGTGCTGTACTCGGGTGGGAACCCGCACCCGGTGGACGCGGCCGGCGTGCCGTGCCGGGAGCGGGGGCGGGCTCCGGTGGACACGGCCGGCTGACCCGGCCGTCCGGGCTCAGCTCGGCGTGACCAGCAGGACCTTGCCGATGTGGCCGCTGTCCTCCACGACCCGGTGGGCGGTGGCCGCGTCCGGCATCGGGATCTCGCGGTCGATGACGGGGCGGACACGGCCGTCGGCGACGAGCGGCCAGACGTGTTCGCGTACGGCCGCCACGATCGCCGCCTTCTCCTCCAGGGGCCGGGCGCGCAGCGAGGTCGCGCTGATGGCGGCGCGCTTGCCGAGGAGGGCGCCGATGTTCAGCTCGCCCTTCACACCGCCCTGCATGCCGATGATGGCGAGCCGGCCGTTGACGGCGAGGGCCTGGACGTTGCGGTCCAGGTACTTGGCGCCCATGTTGTCGAGGATGACGTCCGCGCCGGCGCCGCCGGTGGCCTTCTTCAGCTCGGCGACGAAGTCCTGCTCGCGGTAGTTGATCAGGATGTCGGCGCCGAGTTCGGCGCAGCGCTCCAGCTTCTCCGTGGTGCCGGCGGTGACGGCGACCCTCGCTCCGACGGCCTTGCCGAGCTGGATCGCCATGGTGCCGATGCCGCTGGAGCCGCCGTGCACGAGGAGGGTCTCGCCGGGGCGGAGGTGGGCGACCATGAAGACGTTCGACCAGACCGTGCAGACGACCTCCGGGAGCGCCGCGGCCTGATCCACGGTGAGCCCCTCGGGAACGGGCAGCAGCTGCCCGGCCGGGACGACGGCCTTCTCCGCGTAGCCGCCGCCGGCGAGCAGCGCGCAGACCTCGTCGCCGACGGCCCACCCGCTCACCCCGTCACCGAGCGCGGCGATCCGTCCGGAGCATTCGAGACCGGGGTGGGGGGAGGCGCCGGGCGGGGGGTCGTAGAAGCCCTGCCGCTGGAGGATGTCGGCCCGGTTGACGGCACCGGCCACCACCTCGACCAGGACCTCGCCGGGGCCGGCCACGGGGTCGGGGACCTCGTCCCACACCAGCGCCTCGGGCCCACCGGGTTCGGGAATCGTGATCGCATACATGAGGGGGACGGTACTCCTGGGGTGCGGCGGGCCCGGTGCACCGCGTCCCACGACCGCCCGGTGCACGGCGTCCCACGACCGCCCGGTGCACGGCGTCCCACGACCGCCCGGTGCACGGCGTCCCACGACCGCCCGGTGCACGGCGTCCTACGACCCGGGGCGCCCCTTTCTCGGTCGTGGGACCGGTCTCCCGGAAAATCTCGTGCGGGAGCGATGAGTTTGCGCGACGGTGACGGTCTCTCCATGCGTAGCCCAAGCATGCGGAAGGACCCGAAGCATGAGCACGCAGACGTCCGGCCTGGCGATCGAGACCGCCGGCCTGGTCAAGACCTTCGGTGAGACACGGGCCGTCGACGGCGTCGACCTCGCCGTGCCGGCCGGCACGGTGTACGGGGTCCTCGGACCGAACGGCGCCGGCAAGACCACCACCGTGAAGATGCTCGCCACCCTCTTGCGGCCCGACGGCGGCGAGGCCCATGTCTTCGGTCACGACATCGTGCGCGAGGCCGACGAGGTGCGCGGCCGGGTGAGCCTCACCGGCCAGTACGCGTCCGTGGACGAGGACCTCACCGGCACCGAGAACCTGGTCCTGCTGGGCCGGCTCCTCGGCCACCGCAAGCCCGCCGCCCGCACCCGCGCCGCCCAGTTGCTGGAGGCCTTCGGCCTCACGGACGCGGCCGGGAAACAGGTCAAGCACTACTCCGGCGGCATGCGGCGCCGTATCGACATCGCCGCGTCCATCCTCAACACCCCCGACCTGCTGTTCCTCGACGAGCCGACCACCGGCCTGGACCCGCGCAGCCGCAACCAGGTGTGGGACATCGTGCGCGCGGTCGTCGCCCAGGGCACGACAGTGCTGCTGACCACGCAGTACCTGGACGAGGCCGACCAGCTGGCGTCCCGGATCGCCGTCATCGACCGCGGCAAGGTGATCGCCGAGGGCACCAAGGGCGAGCTGAAGGCGTCCGTCGGCGCCGGATCCGTCCATCTGCGGCTGCGGGACGCCGAGCAGCGGCCGCTCGCCGCCGACCTGCTGCGCCGCGCCCTCGACGCGCGGGTGCAGCCCGAGCCCGACCCGGTGGCGCTGACCGCCCGCCTCACCGCCGCCGCGAGCCGCGACACGGCCGCCGAGCAGGCCGCCCGCGCGCTGAGCGAGCTGGCCCGCGCCGGTGTCACCGTCGACAACTTCTCACTCGGCCAGCCCAGCCTGGACGAGGTGTTCCTGGCCCTCACCGGCCACGACACCCGCGCATCCGACCAGGACGACTCCCACGACCCGAAGGACGAGGTGGCGGCATGAGCACCACGACGACCACCGAGAGCGCCGAACTCGCCCCGGTGCGCACCGACTCCCTCGCCGAACTGCTGGTCACCAAGGAGCGCCCGCCGCGGCCCAGCGCCTGGTCGGCCTCGCTTACCTTCGGCTGGCGGGCGATCCTGAAGATCAAGCACGTGCCGGAGCAGCTGTTCGACGTGACGGCGTTCCCGATCATGATGGTGCTGATGTACACGTACCTGTTCGGCGGGGCGCTGGCCGGGTCACCGAAGGAGTACATCCAGTTCCTGCTGCCGGGAATCCTGGTGATGTCGGTCGTGATGATCACCATGTACACCGGTGTCTCGGTCAACACGGACATCGAGAAGGGCGTCTTCGACCGGTTCCGCAGCCTGCCGATCTGGCGGCCGTCCACGATGGTCGGCTATCTGCTCGGCGACGCCCTGCGCTACACCATCGCGTCGGTCGTGATGCTGACCGTCGGCATGATCCTCGGTTACCGCGCCGACGGCGGGGTGGCCGGAGTGCTCGCCGGGATCGCGCTGCTGGTGCTGTTCTCGTTCGCCTTCTCCTGGATCTGGACCATGTTCGGGCTGATGCTGCGCACCGAGAAGTCGGTGATGGGCGTCAGCATGATGGTGATCTTCCCGCTCACCTTCCTGTCCAACGTCTTCGTCGACCCGCGCACCATGCCGGGCTGGCTCCAGGCGTTCGTCAACAACAGCCCCGTCACCCACCTGGCGTCCGCGGTGCGCGGACTGATGGCGGGCGACTGGCCGGCCGACGAGATCGCCTGGACGCTGGGCTGGGCCGGACTGTTCGTGGTGGTCTTCGGACCGGTCACGATGCGGCTCTACAACAGGAAGTAGACGGCAGCCGGAAGCAGCCTGCCTAGCTGCGGAGCGGGCGGAAGTCGGGCGCGATCTGCGTGCCCGGCGTCGCCCGCACGATCGTGATCAGCCGGTCCGTCAGCTCCAGCGTCCCGACGTCCGCGTCGTCGTAGCCGAGCACCCGGTGCCCGCGTACGACGCTCACCACCAGGTCGCCGACCTCGCGGGGCGTCTTGCCCACTTCGGCCTTTATGACCGGCCGTTCGACCATGTCGAGCCCGGTGCCCTGCTGGATGAGGTCCTCCATGACCATGCCGGCCGAGGGGCTGAGCACGGACAGCCCGAGCAGCCGTCCGGCCGCGCTGGCGCTGGTGATGACCGCGTCGGCACCCGACTGCTTCAGCAGCGGGGCGTTCTCCTCCTCGCGCACCGCGGCCACGATCTTCGCGCCCCGGTTGAGCTGCCGCGCCGTCAGCGCCACGAGGACGGCCGTGTCGTCGCGCTGCGTCGCGATGATGATCTGCCGGGCCCGCTGCACCTCGGCCCGCTTCAGCACCTCGCTGCGCGTGGCATCCCCTATGACACCCGCGTAGCCGTCCGCCGTGGCCGCCTCGATCGCCTTCGCGCTGGGATCGACGACCACGACCTGCTCCTTCCTGAGCCCGGTCGCGCAGACGGTCTTGATCGCGGACCTGCCCTTGGTACCGAACCCGACGACGACGGTGTGATCGCGCAACGTGGACCTCCAGCGGTTCAGTCGCCACTCCTCCCGCGTGCGTTCGGTGAGGGCCTCGAGGGTGGTGCCGACCAGGATGATCAGGAACAGCACGCGCAACGGCGTGATGACGAAGATATTGGTGAGCCGGGCGGCGTCACTGACCGGAGTGATGTCGCCGTACCCGGTGGTGGAGAGGGTGACGGTCGCGTAGTAGAACGCGTCGAGGAGATCGAGGGATCCGTCGGAGTTGTCGTTGTAGCCGTCGCGGTCGGCGTACACGATGAACGCCGTCACCACCAGCACCACCAGGGCCCACGACAGTCGTTTGGCGACCTGGCGGATCGGATGCTCCACCAGTTTCCTCGGGAGTTCCACCCGATGGGTCACCAGATGTTCGTCCGCCTGGCGAGCGATGGCGTCCTGGCCCGGAAGTTTCACGTGAAACACACCCCGATTCCTCCGGACGCCCAGGGCAGGTCGAGCAGTTCCGCCTCCTGTCCGGGCCGTGCTCCACCGGGGGGTACGACGGCGAGCGCGTCGGCCGCCGCGACGCCGCGCAGCATGGCCGGGCCGTTGTAGAGCAGCGGCAGCGCCCGGTCACCGCGCAGGGCGACCGGGATCAGCCGGGTGTCGTGCGGGTGCCCCTGCACCCCGTCCCGCAGCGGCAGCGCGTACGGCTCGGGGGCGGGGCGGGCCGCGAGGGTGCGCAGCAGCGGCTCGGCGAGCGTGAGCAGACCGGATACGGCGGCGAGGGGGTTGCCGGGCAGGCCGACGAGGTGCTGGTCGTCCTTGGTACGGGCCAGGAGCATGGGGTGGCCGGGGCGCACCTTGACGCCGTCCACGAGGAGTTCGGCGCCGATGCGGCGCAGCGCGGGGTGCACGTGGTCGACCGGGCCCGCGGCGGTGCCGCCGGTGGTGACGACGACATCGGCGTCGGACGTCGTGATGGCCTCGTACAGCGCCTGTTCGTCGTCGCCGACCCGGCGTACGACGGTCACCTCCGCGCCGAGCACGCGCAGCCAGGGCGGCAGCAGCGGGCCGAGCGCGTCCCGGATCAGCCCGTCATGCGGCAGGCCCTCGCCGAGCAGTTCGTCGCCGAGGACGAACACGTCGGCGCGGGGGCGGGGGACGACGGTGAGCGTGTCGTATCCGGCGGCGGCGGCCATGCCCAGGACGGGCGGGGTCACCGGGGTGCCCACGGGCAGCAGCTGGTCACCGCGGCGGCACTCCTGGCCGCGGGGGCGGATGTCCTGGCCGTGGGTGACCGTGTGCGGCGGCCGGGTGGCGTCGGTGACGTGCAGCCGGCCCTTGTCGTCGGTGCGGCCGTGCTCGCTGCGGAGTACGGCGGTGGTGTCCGGGGGGATGCGGGCGCCGGTGGCGATGCGGACGGCCTCGCCGTCGGTGAGCGGCGGGTGCGCGGCGTGCCCGGCGAGGACACCCTCGTCCCGTACGGACCAGGGGCCGGGGCCGGAGACCGCCCAGCCGTCCATCGCGGAGGTGTCGAAGGAGGGCAGGTCGGTGAGGGCGGTGAGGGGAGCGGCGAGGGTGAGGCCCAGGGCGGAGGCGAGGGGGACGGCGACCGGGGTCAGGTAACCGGTGCGGCCGCCGGTGCCGTGGCGCGGGGCGCGTTCGGCGATGGCGCGGGCGTCGGGCCAGGCGGTGGCATCGTGGTGCGGGTGCGGGTGGCGGGGGGTGTCCGTGGTGCCGCCGGGGTGTTTCCTCACGAGGGCGAGCGCCTCCTCGACGTCGAGGTCGTCGGCGTTCCTGTCGGCCCGGGCGGCGCGCGGGGTCATCAGGCGTCCGGGCGGGTGTCGGGGGCTTCGGGGGTTCCGGGAGTGGCGTGAGGGGCTTTGGGGGTTCCGGGAGTGGCGCCAGGGGCTTCGGGAGTGGCGTCAGGGTCTTCGGGAGTGGCGTCAGGGGTTTCCTCGTCGGCCCAGCGCAGGGCGAGTGCCGCGGCCTTGCGGGCCGCCTCGGCGACGGCCTCCCGGTCGCCGCCCGCTTGTGCGGCCGCGTAGCCGACGAGGAAGGTGGTCAGCGGCGCGGCGGGCCGGGCCACCCCGTGGGCGGCGTCGCGGGCCAGGTCGAGCAGTACGCCGGTGTCGACGTCCAGGTCGATGCCCAGCTCGTCCTTGACTGCGGAGATCCATTCGTCCAACACGTGTCCATGCTCCCTGATGCGTGCCCTGGCGGTGGCGATGTCGTCCCAGGTGTCGCAGTCGAAGGACGCCACCGGGTCGGAGATACGGGTGAGATCGAGCGAACCGGTCAGCCTGCGCAGGGGCAGCCCGGCCAGCTCGCCGTGCCGGCCGGTGAGCACGGCCAGTTCGCGGCGCAGGGGCCCGGTCCGGTACGCGGCGACGAGCGGCTGGTCCCGGCCGTCGGAGTCGGTCAGCAGCACGCCGTCGGTGGTGGTGCCGTGACGGAGGGGTGTCAACAGCCCCCGTACCGTGCGGTGACCGAGGAACGGCAGGTCGGCGGAGAGCACGACGACATGGTCGGCCGTGGTGTGCCGGAGCCCGGCGGCGAGCGCGGCCAGGGGCCCGCCGCCCGGGGGTTCCTCGCGGGCCCAGATCACGGGCCGTGCGGTGGGGCGGGGGCCGGCGACGACCACCGTGGTCCGGGCACCGGCGCAGGCCGCGAGCACCCGGTCGAGCAGCGCCCGTCCGCCCACCCGCACGCCGGGCTTGTCCGCGCCCCCGAGCCGCCGGGCGGCGCCACCGGCGAGCACGACGGCGTCGTACGCGGAGCCGGGATCCCCGGAGGGACCGCCGGGAGGATCGCCGGAGGGACCGCCAAGAGGGTCACCGGAGGGACCGCCGGGAGGATCGCCGGCGAGATCGCCGGAAGGACCGCCGGGTGGCTGATACTCGGTCACCCTCCGAGTATGCGTGCCCCCACGATCACAGGGAACGCGGGGGCACCGGGATACGGCCGGGGAGACCGGTGACTCGAAGCGGACTCACAGCGTCCGCAGCAGCACCGCCGGTTGTTCGACGCAGTCCGCCACGTACCTCAGGAAGCCTCCCGCGGTGCCGCCGTCGCAGACCCGGTGGTCGAAGGTGAGCGAGAGCTGCACGACCTGCCGCACCGCCAGCTCGCCCTCGTGCACCCATGGCTTGGGGACGATGCGGCCGACGCCGAGCATGGCGGCCTCGGGGTGGTTGACGATCGGGGTGGAGCCGTCGACGCCGAACACGCCGTAGTTGTTCAACGTGAAGGTGCCGCCCGTGAGTTCCGCGGGCGTCAGCGTGCCGGTGCGGGCCGCCTCGGTCAGCCGGGCGAACTCGGCCGTGAGCGACTCGGCGTCCCGCGTGTGCGCGTCCCGGACGACGGGGACGACCAGCCCCCGGTCGGTCTGCGCGGCGAAGCCGAGGTGCACGTCCGCGTACTGGACGATCTCCCTGGCCTCGGTGTCCACCGAGGAGTTGAGCTCGGGGAAGCGGGCGAGTGCGGCGGTGCAGATGCGGGCCAGCAGGGCCATGACGGAGATCTTCGGCCCGCCGGCCGCGTTCATGGCGGCCCGCGTGCGCATCAGTTCGGTCGCGTCGGCGTCCACCCAGCAGGTCGCGTCGGGGATCTCGGTGCGGCTGCGGGAGAGCTTGTCGGCGACGGCCCCGCGGATGCCCTTGAGGGGGACACGGGTCACGCCCGGGGTGCCCGCGGCCGGTGCCGGCGCGCCCGTACGGTCGGCCCGCGCGCGCGGTTCGCCGGCCGTCGCGCCCGTACGGCCCTGGGCGGCGGCGGCACGCAGGGCGTACTCCACGTCCGCGCGGAGGATCAGGCCCTCGGGTCCGGAGCCGGTCATCTCCCGCAGGTCCAGGCCGTTCTGCCGGGCCAGCCTGCGCACCAGGGGCGAGATCACGGGGACGGGGCCGTCCACCGCGCCCGGGGTGCGGGCCTGCGCGGCGGCGGGCCGCGCGGTCCTGGGCCGTCCGTTCGCCACGGGTGCGGAAGGGGCGGAAGGTGGCGCGGGTGCGGCGGGGGTCGCGGGGGTCGCCTGCGGCGGACGGACGCGGCGGCGCCGGGCCGGTGCCTCCGCGGTGCCGTAACCGACCAGGACGTTGCCGGAGCCCTCGGCGGCCGGGGCCCGGTCGCGCGCGCCCTCGGATTCCGCGGGGCGCGTGTCCCCGGCCGGGCGGCCGTCGGCCGGCTCGCCCACCGCCACCGTCAGCAGCGGAGCGCCGACGGGCAGTTCCGTGCCCTCCGCGCCGAAGCGGGCCGTGACGACACCGCCGTAGGGGCAGGGCACGTCCACCATCGCCTTGGCCGTCTCGACCTCGACGACCGGCTGGTCCACGGCGACGACGTCACCGACCTCGACCAGCCAGCGCACGATCTCCGCCTCGGTGAGCCCTTCACCGAGGTCGGGCAGCTTGAACTCCAGCACCTGTGCCATCAGCTCTCGGCCTCCCATTGCAGGCGCCCCACGGCGTCCAGGATCCGGTCCACTCCGGGCAGGTGGTGGCGCTCCAGCATCGGCGGCGGGTACGGCAGGTCGAACCCGGCCACACGCAGCACCGGCGCCTCCAGGTGGTGGAAGCAGCGCTCCGTGACCCGGGACGCGATCTCCCCGCCCGGGCCGCCGAAGCCACCCGACTCGTGGACGACGACCGCGCGTCCCGTCCGCCGTACCGAGGCGCACACCGTCTCGTCGTCGAACGGCACCAGGGAGCGCAGATCGACGACTTCGAGGTCCCAGCCCTCGGCCCGGGCCGCCTCGGCCGCCTCCATGCAGGCGGGCAGCGACGGCCCGTACGTGATGAGCGTGGCGCTCCGCCCCGAGCGCCGCACCACCGCACGGCCTATCGGTTCAACGGCCGTCGGCTGCTCCGGGTTCCAGGAGTCCTTCGACCAGTAGAGCCGCTTGGGCTCCAGGAAGACGACCGGGTCGTCGGAGGCGATGGCGGCGCGCAGCAGCCCGTAGGCGTCGGCGACGGTGGCGGGCGTGACGACATGGAGCCCCGGAGTCGCCATGTAGTACGCCTCGGAGGAGTCGCTGTGGTGCTCGACCCCGCCGATGCCGCCGCCGTAGGGGACGCGGATGGTGAGCGGCAGGGGCATCCTCCCGCGCGTGCGGTTGCGCGTCTTCGCGACGTGCGAGATCAGCTGCTCGAAGGCCGGGTAGGCGAACGCGTCGAACTGCATCTCCACGACCGGGCGCAGCCCGTACATCGCCATGCCGACGGCCGTGCCGAGGATGCCGGCCTCGGCCAGCGGGGTGTCCGTGCAGCGGTCCTCGCCGAATTCCTTCGCGAGTCCGTCGGTGACCCGGAAGACCCCGCCGAGGGTGCCGACGTCCTCGCCCATGACGTGCACCGACGGGTCGGCGGCCATGGCGTCGCGCAGGGCGCGCGTGAGGGCCTGCGCCATGGTGGCCGGCTTGACGGCGACGGTGGTCATCGCTGTGCCCCTTCCGGCTCGGCCCCGGCCGCCAGCTCGGCCCGCAGTTGCTCCCGCTGCTCCAGCAGCTGGGGGGTGGGCTCGGCGTAGACGTGGGCGAAGAGGTCCATGGGGTCGAGCGCGGGGTCCTGGTTCATGCGGGCGCGCAGGTCCGCGGCCATGGTCTCGGCGTCCTGGCGGGCGGTCTCGACGCCGGCCCCGTCGAGCAGCCCGCGCCCGGTCAGCTCGCGCTCGAGGAGCGCGATCGGGTCGTGCTGCTTCCAGGTCTCGACCTCGGCGTCGCCGCGGTAGCGGGTGGCGTCGTCGGCGTTGGTGTGGGCCTCCACACGGTACGTGATCGCCTCGACCAGGGTCGGGCCGCCGCCCGTGCGGGCGCGGCGTACGGCGTCGGCCAGGACCTCGTGCACGGCGGCGGCGTCGTTGCCGTCGACCAGGCGGCCGGGCATGCCGTAGCCGACGGCCTTGTGGGCCAGCGACGGGGCCGCGGTCTGCTTGGCGAGCGGTACGGAGATCGCGAAGCCGTTGTTCTGGACGAGGAAGACCACCGGGGCCTGCCAGACGGCGGCGAAGTTCAGCGCCTCGTGGAAATCGCCCTCGCTGGTGCCGCCGTCGCCGACCATGGCGAGCGCGACCACGTCGTCGCCCTTGAGGCGGGCGGCGTGCGCGAGACCGACGGCGTGCGGCAGCTGGGTGGCGAGCGGGGTGCTCAGCGGGGCCACGCGGTGCTCGTGGGGGTCGTAGCCGGTGTGCCAGTCGCCGCGCAGCAGGGTGAGGGCCTCGACGGGGTCCACCCCGCGCGCGACGACGGCGAGGGTGTCGCGGTAGCTCGGGAAGAGCCAGTCGCGCTCCTCGAGGACGAACGCGGCGGCGACCTCGCAGGCCTCCTGGCCGGTGCTGGAGGGGTAGACCGCGAGACGGCCCTGCTTGGTGAGGGCGGTGGCCTGCGCGTTGTAGCGGCGGCCCTTCACCAGCTCCGCGTACAGCCGGCGCAGCAGCTCCGGGTCGGCCTCGGCGGCCGCCTCGGTGCCGAGCACGCGGTACGGCTCCGCGTCCGGCAGCAGCGGCGCGGGGTCGGTACGGGGCTGCCAGGCGGGCGGCGGGGTCGGCCGGTAAGCCCCCCGCTGCTCCATGACCGTCATGACGGCACCTCCTCGTGGGATGTCGGAGGCACGGCGTCTGTGACGCGCCTCACCAACCGATTGTTCGGTCGTCGGCACATTTTGGCTACGGGTGGCACCAGGCTGTGGACAAACGGTTCTCCACAACTTGAGATGGATGCAGGACGTCCACGGCGGAGAGGTGGGGGCGGGTGGCATCTGAACAAATGGCCGAGGGCCAGGAGGGGATCGGGCCGCTCGCTCCCGCGCGGCCCCTGGACGCCATCGACCAGGACATCCTGCGGATGCTCCAGGCGGACGGCCGGGCGTCCGTACGCTCGGTCGCCGAGCGGGTCCACGTCTCCCGCGCGAACGCGTACGCGCGCATCAACCGGCTGGTCGAGGACGGTGTCATCCGCGGCTTCGGGGCTCGCGTCAACCATGAGCGGGCCGGTCACGGGACGTCCGCGTACATCACCCTGAAGATCGTCCAGAACACCTGGCGCACGGTCCGCGAGCAGCTCCGGCAGCTCCCGGGCGCCTCGCACATCGCGCTGGTGGGCGGCGACTTCGACGTCCTGCTGCTGGTGCACACGCCCGACAACCGGGCGCTGCGCGAGCTGGTGCTCACCCGGCTCCAGGCGATCCCCGAGGTGCTCAGCACGCGCACGCTGCTGGTGTTCGAGGAGGAGGACCTGGAGCCGCAGGGGTGAGCGGCCCCCGGCCGGAGGCGCCGGGAAAGGTCTCAGGGCGCCTTGCGCAGCCCTCCGAAGGCCAGCTGGACCACCGCGTCGGCCACCTCGCGCTCGCTCATGCCGCGCCCGTCCGGCCGGTACCACTCCACGATCGAGTTGATCATGCCGAAGACCAGCCGGGTCACCAGGCGCACCTCTATGTCCTCGCGCACGTCCCCGTCGGCCGCCGCCGCCTTCAGCAGCGCCGCCACCCGGTGGTCGAACTCGCGCCGCCGCTCCAGCGCCCACCGCTCGGTTCCCGTGTTGCCGCGCACCCTCAGCAGCAGCGTCACGTACGGCAGCTCGGCGGTCAGCACCTCGACCATGCGCCGTACGACGTACTCCAGCCGCTCGGCGGCGCGCCCCACGCGCGCGTGCTCCTCGTCGAGGATGGCGAAGAGCCCGTCCAGGGCCCGGCTCACCGCGCGGCGCAGCAGTTCCTCCTTGCCGGCCACGTGGTGGTAGATCGACGACTTGGAGATGCCGGCGGCCTTGGAGAGGTGCTCCATGGAGGTGCCGTCGTAGCCGCGCTCGTTGAACACCTGGACGGCGACGGACAGCAGCGTCTCCGGGGTGTACGTGTCGCGCCTGGCGGTGGTCACGGGGTGTCCTCCCGCTTGCGGGTGGCGCACGCGTACCGGTGGAGCGCGAGGGACGGCGCGTAGCGGCCGGACGGATCGATCTCGTGCAGTTCGTCCAGCAGGGCGCCGGCCCAGCCGCGGCCGAGGCGGCGGCTCCACTCGAAGGGCCCCAGGGGGTAGTTCACACCCAGTCTCATCGCGGTGTCGATGTCCTCCTCGGTGGCGACGCCCTTGGCGACGGCGTCGACCGCGAGGTCGATGATCCGCGCCACCGTCCGCGCGACGATCATTCCGGGGACGTCCCCGATGACGCTGACCTTCTTGCCGAGCGCCTGGAACAGTCCGGTGGCCTCGGCGACGGTCACCGGGGAGGTGTCCTGGGCGTGGGACAGGGCGACGCGTGTGGCCGCGCGGTAGTCGAGGGCGAGGTCGAAGTAGACGACGTCGCGGTACTCCGCGGAGGTCCGGCCGTCGGCGAGCACCAGTTGGCCGCCGCCGGGCAGCACCAGACGGGTGCCGTTGTCCTCGTCCTCCTCGCGCACCTCGATGCCGGCCTCGCGGATCAGGGCGAGCAGCTCCGAGGCGGGTCCCAGATCGCCCTCGGCGACCACGTACGCGGGCGGCTCGGCAGGCTCCGCGGTGTGCGGCTCGGGGCGCTCGGCGCCGCCGCTGTGGTCGTACCAGCCCTGGCCGCTCTTGCGGCCCAGGCGGCCCGACTCGACCAGGCGGCGCTGGGCGAGCGAGGGGGTGAAGCGCACGTCCTGGAAGAAGGACTGCCACACCGAGTGGGTGACGGACTCGTTGACGTCCTGGCCGATGAGGTCGGTCAGCTCGAAGGCGCCCATCCGGAAACCGCCGGACTCGCGCAGGACCGCGTCGATGGTGGCCGGGTCGGCGCCCTGGGACTCGTACACCGCGAAGGCCTCGGCGTAGAAGGGCCGGGCGACGCGGTTGACGATGAAGCCCGGGGTGTCGGCGCAGGCGACGGGCGTCTTGCCCCAGGCGCGGGCCGTCTCGTACGCGCGCGTGGCGTACGAGACGTCGGTGGCGAAGCCGGAGACGACCTCGACGAGCGGCAGCAGCGGCGCGGGGTTGAAGAAGTGCAGACCCACGAAGCGGCCGGGCACGCGCAGGGCACCGCCGATCGCGGTGACCGACAGGGAGGAGGTGTTGGTGGCGAGCAGGCAGTCGTCGGAGACGACGTCCTCCAGCGCGCGCAGCAGCTCCTGCTTGACGTCGAGACGCTCCAGGACGGCCTCGACGACCAGGGCGCAGCCGGCGAGCCCGGTGAGCTCGTCGACGGGCCGCAGACGGGCACGCGCCGCGTCCCGCTCGTCGGCGGTCAGGCGCTCCTTCTCCACCAGCCGGTCGAGCCGGGCGCCGATCGCGTCGGCCGCCTGCCGGGCCCGGCCGTCGGCGGCGTCGTACAGCCGCACGGGATGGCCCGCGACCAGCGCGACCTGGGCGATTCCCTGACCCATGGTGCCGGTGCCGACCACGGCCACGGGACTGCTGAGGTCGAGTGCTGTCATGTGCGCGATCCTCCCGCACGGGGTTGTCCACAGATGCGGCGGACCCCCTTGTCCCGACCGATCGTTCGGTTACTCTAACTCTGACCGCCCGTTCTGACTACGTTTCCGCACAGGTCCATGAGCTCGACGAAGAGTTCCGAGACGAGGAGTTGGTCCCGCATGGCCGCCGAACTCACGGCGCACGAGCTGATCGCCCGGCACCGTCCCACCCTGGACCAGGCGCTGGAAGCGATCCGCACGCGCGCGTACTGGTCCCCGCACCCCGAGCACCCCAAGGCCTACGGGGAGAACGGCAGCCTGGACATGGCGGCGGGCAAGGCCGCCTTCGACGCCCTGTCCGGCACCCGCCTCGACCTCGGCCAGCCGGGCACGGACGGCTGGGTGGACGGCGAGACCTCCCCGTACGGCATCGAGCCGGGCGTCAGCTACCCGCACGCGGACCTCGACGAACTGCTGCCCGCCATGAAGGCCGGGATGCGGGCCTGGCGCGACGCGGGCGCGGAGACCCGCGCGGTGGTCTGCCTGGAGATCCTCAAGCGGATCAGCGACCGGACGATGGAGTTCGCCCAGGCGGTCATGCACACCTCCGGCCAGGCGTTCATGATGGCGTTCCAGGCGGGCGGCCCGCACGCACAGGACCGCGGCATGGAGGCGGTGGCCTACGCGTACGTGGAGCAGATCCGCACGCCCGACACGGCGGAGTGGACCAAGCCGCAGGGCAAGCGCGACCCGCTCGCGCTCACCAAGGAGTTCACGCCGGTCCCCAGGGGCATCGGCCTGGTCATCGGCTGCAACACCTTCCCGACGTGGAACGGCTACCCGGGCCTGTTCGCCTCGCTCGCCACCGGCAACGCGGTCCTGGTCAAACCGCACCCCCGCGCGGTGCTGCCGCTCGCCCTCACCGTCCAGGTCGCCCGCCAGGTGCTCGCCGAGGCCGGCTTCGACCCGAACCTGGTGGCGCTCGCCGCCGAGCGGCCCGGCGAGGGCATCGCCAAGACGCTGGCCACCCGCCCGGAGATCCGGATCATCGACTACACCGGCTCCACGGAGTTCGGCGACTGGCTGGAGAGCAACGCGCGCCAGGCGCAGGTGTACACCGAGAAGGCCGGCGTCAACACGGTGATCGTGGAGTCGACCGGCGACTACAAGGGGATGCTGGCCAACCTGGCCTTCTCCCTGTCGCTCTACAGCGGTCAGATGTGCACCACCCCGCAGAACCTGCTGATCCCGCGCGACGGCATCACCACCGACCAGGGCCCCAAGTCCTTCGACGAGGTCGCCGCCGACCTCGCGAAGGCGGTCGACGGCCTGCTCGGTGACGACGCGCGAGCCAACGCGCTGCTGGGCGCGATCGTCAACCCGGACGTCAAGGCCCGCCTGGAGGCCGCCACCGGTCTCGGCGAGGTCGCCCTCGCCTCCCGTGAGATCGCCCACCCGGAGTTCCCGGGCGCGGTGGTGCGCACGCCGGTGATCGTGAAGCTCGACGGCGCCAAGCCGGACGCCGAGGCCGCCTACATGAGCGAGTGCTTCGGCCCGGTCTCCTTCGCCGTCGCGGTCGACTCGGCCGCCGACGCCGCGGAGCTGCTGCGGCGCACGATCCGGGAGAAGGGCGCCATGACGGTCGGCGCCTACACGACCTCCCCGGAGGTCGAGAAGGCCGTCCAGGAGGTCTGCCTGGAGGAGGCCGCCCAGCTCTCCCTGAACCTCACCGGCGGGGTGTACGTCAACCAGACGGCCGCCTTCTCCGACTTCCACGGCTCCGGCGGCAACCCGGCGGCCAACGCCGCCCTGTGCGACGGCGCCTTCGTGGCCAACCGGTTCCGGGTGGTCGAGGTGCGCCGGGAGGCCTAGGAGGCGTGAGGTGCGCCCCCGGTGGCGCTCCAGTGGTACAGCGTCATGGCCACACTGGTCGCGAGGTTGTAGCTGGAGACCTGGGGGCGCATCGGCAGCGCCACCAGATGGTCGGCCCGCGCGCGGAGCTCCGCCGACAGTCCGCTGCGCTCGGAGCCGAAGGCGAGCAGCGCGTCGTCCGGCAGCTTCAGCGAGCGGATGTCCTCGCCCTCCGGGTCGAGCGCGAAGACCGGCCCGGGCGGCAGCTCGTCGACGGTCAGCCGTTCCACGGCGGTGGCGAAGTGCAGCCCCGCCCCGCCGCGTACGACGGTGGGGTGCCAGGGGTCGAGCGTGCCGGTGGTGACGACCCCGCTCGCCCCGAAACCGGCGGCCAGCCGGATCACCGCGCCCGCGTTGCCGAGGTTGCGCGGATTGTCCAGGACCACCACGGGGGCGGTGCGCGGGGTGTGCGCCAGCTTCTCGAGGTTGCCCGCGCGGGAGGGGCGTACGGCCAGGGCGGCCACGGCGGTGGGGTGCGTACGCGGCACGAGAGCGGCGTACGTCTCATGGGGCACCTCGGTCAGCAGCTCCGCCAGTGTGTCCCGCACGTCCCCGGCCAGCTCGTCGGCGAGCGCGAGCGCGCCGGCCCGGTCCGCGGTGAGCGCCACCCGGACCTCGGCCCCGAAGCGCACGGCGTGCTTGAGGGCGTGGAAGCCGTCGAGCAGCACGGCGGTGCCGGCCAGACGGTGCCAGGCGGACACGAGGCCGGCCGGGGTCTCGGGAGCGGGGTCGGTCATGGCGTGCAGCCTACGTGCGCGGGCCCGGCACTCCGCCGGGGGCCGGGGCGGCCTCCACCGGGTCCTCCCCGGCCGGCCGGTCGGCCGGGGGCCGCGGCCGCGGAACCCACGTCCCGCGCGGGCGCAGCCGCCCACACGCGCGTGCCGCGAGGTTCCCGAGGCGGCGCAGGAAGGCCGTCGGCAGGAAGACCGCGTCCGCCGCGATCATCGCCAGGGAGAAGAAGGGCAGTCCGAGCACGACGGCGATGACCGCGTGCTCCATGATCATGAAGGCCAGCAGGACGTTCTTGACCCGCCGGTTGAACAGCGTGAACGGGAAGGCGACCTGCATGGCGACCGTCCCGTAGGTCACCAGCATCACCATCGTGCCGCCGGCCGACAGCAGGTCCGCGAGGGCCGGCCAGGGGGAGAAGTACTCCAGGTGCAGCGGGTAGTAGACGGCGGTGCCGTCCTGCCAGCGGGAGCCCTGGATCTTGTACCAGCCGGCCGTGGCGTAGATCAGACACGCCTCGGCCATGATCACCAGCAGCGCGCCGTTGTGCACGACGTTCGCGACGACGTCCAGCAGGATCCGCGGCTGCCCGGTCCCCGCGCGGCGTCCGGCCAGCCACCACAGCGCCTGCGCGAGCCATACGGTCCACAGCAGCACCGGTATGAACCGGTCGCCGTCCAGCCGGCCCGCCATCGTCGCCAGGATCAGCAGGAAGCCCAGCACACCCCACAGCACCGGGCCGGCCCGGTCGCGCGGCCACTCGCCACGCGCGCGTGCCCCGGCCGCGCGGCGCGCGCGCCGCGCGTCCAGGGACCAGACCTGACCGCAGCGCGTGAACACCAGGTAGATCGACATCAGGTGCAGGACGTTGTCGCCGCCGTCCCCCATGAAGACGCTGCGGTTCTGCAGCGCCAGCACGCCCACCATGAACAGCACCGACATGGTGCGGGTGCGCCAGCCGAGCAACAGGAGGAAGCTCCACAGCACGGCGAGCACGTAGACGGCCTCGAACCAGACCTGGCTGTCCGACCACAGCAGCGGCGTGAAGGCGCCGTTCGTCGCGACCAGCTGATCGGCGAGGTCCCAGCCCCAGGGCCCGTCGGGGCCGTACAGCTCCTGGCGATGGGGGAACTCGCGCAGCAGGAACAGCAGCCAGGTCAGGCCGAAGCCGATGCGGATCACGGCGGTCTGGTGGGGGCCGAGCGCGGCGTCGGTGACGCGGGCTATCGCGCGGGACAGGGTCAGCGAGAAGCGGTTCATCCCCCACCTCCCCGGGTCTCGCCCTCGGGCAGTGACCACCAGGACAGCGTGCGGTACACGGGTGTGGCGGAGATCTTCTCCCCGCTCCACTCGGGCGGCGGCACCTGGGCGGTCCGTGAGCGGACCTGGACGCGCTCGACGGCACCGCCCGGACCGGCCGCGTCCGCGCGGTCGAGGCGCAGCACCGTGATCCGGCGCAGATACGTCTCGGACAGCGCCCCGCGCAGGCCCACCGGCCGGTTGTCGTCGTCGTGCGTGGCGACGAAGAAGTCCCAGGCGCGGCGCAGCTCGTTCTGCTGGGTGTGGCTGGGCAGGAGGTTGCCGTCGATGGCGCGGCCGTCCTGTGCGGACAGGTCGTACCAGCCGGTGGTCCGTGTCCCCCCGTCCGCCGTGCGGATCTCGGCACGTACCTGGACGGCGATGTTCTGCTGCAACGGGTTCGGCGCGAACAGCTTCCAGTTCTGCTCGAACTCCGGGTAGATCCAGTTCTCGACCGTCTCGCCGTGCTCCTTGCTGACCGTGTTCGCCGGCGCGACGTGCAGGAACGTCATGCCGAGGTGCACACAGACCGCGACCGCGACGACCGCGAGCGCCACCGCGGCGCCGATCCGATAGCGCAGGGAGAGCGCGGCCACCCCGGTGCGGGGCCCGTCGGGCGGGCCGGCAGGGGAGCGCGGCGCGGGCGGATCGGCAGGGGAGCGCGGCGCGGGCGGGCCGTCCGCGGGTCGTCCGGGCCCTGGCGGAGGGGTCCGGGGCTCTGGTGGGTCCACCGGCGAGGCAGGGCCGGGCAGGGCGGGGCGCGGGCCCGGCACGCCCTGCCCGGCAGGCCCGTGCCGGGCGTCCGAGCCCTTGTCGTACGCGTTCATCCCGCCCCGATCCACCGATCCCGGTCCGTCACCGCTTCCGCCCCGCCGCGGGGGCCTGGCACCGCTTCCGCCCCGCCGCGAGGGCCTGGCACCGATGCGTCGCGTCGCACGGAACGGTACTCAGCACCGGCCGTCCGGGCACAGTCCCGCCGGGATCCCGTTCCGTGGCCGCCGCCACACCGCGGCGCGAGCCCCGTTGTCCACAGACGACCCCCGCAGGTTATCCACAGCGGTTGACACCTCGCGGCGCCCGTCTCACCATGGAATCGCACGAACCGAACGATCGGTCGGGAGCGTGCTCCGGGAAGCATCCAGTCGAGGGGGACCTCATGGCGACAGCAGCCGCCCGCGATACGGCCGGCAGCCGGGCGTACGACGCACCGGCCGGTGCCGGCGACACCGCCGGCCACGAGCGCGCCTTCGACGCGGCCGTCGCCGCCGACGAACGGATCGAGCCGCGCGACTGGATGCCGGACGCCTACCGGGCCACGCTCGTCCGGCAGATCGCCCAGCACGCGCACTCCGAGATCATCGGCATGCAGCCGGAGGCCAACTGGATCACCCGCGCGCCCTCACTGCGCCGCAAGGCGATCCTGATGGCCAAGGTGCAGGACGAGGCCGGGCACGGCCTGTATCTGTACAGCGCCGCCGAAACCCTCGGCACCAGCCGCGACGAGCTGCTCGACAAGCTCCACTCCGGCCGCCAGAAGTACTCCTCGATCTTCAACTACCCGACGCTGACCTGGGCGGACGTCGGCGCCATCGGCTGGCTGGTGGACGGTGCGGCGATCACCAACCAGGTGCCCCTGTGCCGCTGTTCCTACGGCCCGTACGCGCGCGCGATGGTCCGCATCTGCAAGGAGGAGTCCTTCCACCAGCGCCAGGGTTATGAGCTGCTGCTGGCCCTCAGCAAGGGCACACCGGAACAGCACGCGATGGCGCAGGACGCGGTGGACCGCTGGTGGTGGCCGTCGCTGATGATGTTCGGCCCGCCCGACGACGAGTCCCAGCACTCCGCGCAGTCGATGGCCTGGAAGATCAAGCGCCACTCCAACGACGAGCTGCGCCAGCGCTTCGTCGACATCTGCGTCCCCCAGGCCGATTCGCTCGGCCTGACCCTCCCCGACCCGGACCTGAAGTGGAACGAGGAGCGCGGGCACCACGACTTCGGCGCGATCGACTGGTCGGAGTTCTGGGACGTCCTCAAGGGCAACGGCCCGTGCAACGAACAGCGGCTGACCCGGCGCAGGCGCGCCCACGAGGAGGGCGCCTGGGTCAGGGAGGCCGCGGCGGCCCACGCGGCCAAGCACACGAACGGCGAGACAGGAGCCACACGAACATGACCCACACCGACTGGCCCCTGTGGGAGGTCTTCGTGCGCTCGCGCCGCGGACTGTCCCACACCCACGCCGGCAGCCTGCACGCGCCGGACGCGGAGCTCGCCCTGCGCAACGCCCGCGATCTGTACACCCGGCGCGGCGAGGGCGTCTCGATCTGGGTGGTCCCGTCGGCCGCGATCACCGCCTCCTCGCCCGACGAGAAGGACCCGTTCTTCGAACCGGCCGCCGACAAGCCCTACCGTCACCCGACGTTCTACGAGATCCCCGAGGGGGTGCAGCACCTGTGACGACGACCCCCGCCGAGGACACCGCCCGTACGGCCGCCGCGCTCGCCCTCGGCGACGACGCCCTGGTGCTCTCCCACCGCCTGGGCGAGTGGGCCGGCCACGCCCCCGTGCTGGAGGAGGAACTCGCCCTCGCCAACATCGCGCTGGACCTGCTGGGCCAGGCCCGGGTGCTGCTGTCGATGGCGGGCGACGAGGACGAACTGGCCTATCTGCGCGAGGAGCGCGCCTTCCGCAACCTCCAGCTGGTGGAGCAGCCGAACGGCGACTTCGCCCACACCATCGCCCGCCAGCTGTACTTCTCCGCCTACCAGTACCTCCTCTACGGCGAACTGGCGGCCGGTGAAAGCCCGTTCGCGGCCCTGGCCGGCAAGGCCGTCAAGGAGACCGCCTACCACCGCGACCACGCCGAGCTGTGGACGCTGCGGCTCGGCGACGGCACGGAGGAGAGCCACACCCGGATGCAGCGGGCCGTGGACGCGCTGTGGCGCCACACCGGCGAGATGTTCCAGCCCGTCGAGGGCCTGGACGTCGACCGGGCCGGCCTGGAGACGGCCTGGCTGGAGCGGATCGGCGAGGTGCTGCACCGGGCCACGCTCACGGTGCCGGAGGGCCCGCGCACGGGAGCGTGGGCGGCCGGTGCGGGCCGTCAGGGCCTGCACACCGAGCCCTTCGGCCGGATGCTCGCCGAGATGCAGCATCTGCACCGCAGCCATCCGGGGGCGACATGGTGACCGCCCTCACCCCGTTGGAGGCCGAACTCCTGGAGCTCGCCGGTTCGGTGCCCGACCCCGAACTGCCCGTGCTGACCCTGCGCGAACTGGGCGTCGTGCGCGCGGTGCACGCGCGCGGCACGGACACCGTCGAGGTCGAGCTGACCCCGACGTACACCGGCTGCCCGGCCGTCGAGGCGATGAGCCTGGACATCGAGCGGGTGCTGCGCGACCACGGGGTGCGCGAGGTCACCGTGCGCAGGGTGCTCGCGCCCGCCTGGTCGACCGACGACATCACGGACGAAGGGCGCCGCAAGCTGCGGGAGTTCGGTATCGCACCGCCGCGCGTGCGCACGGCCTCCGGGCCGGTCGGGGTGGAGCTGGGCCCGACGCGCACCCGCGCGACCCGGCCGGAGGACGAGCCGGTGCCCGTCCGCTGCCCGCACTGCGGCTCCGCCGAGACCGAACTGCTCAGCCGTTTCTCGTCCACCGCGTGCAAGGCACTGCGCCGCTGCCTGGCCTGCCGTGAACCGTTCGACCACTTCAAGGAGCTGTGATGGCCCGCTTCCACCGGCTCCGGGTGGCCGCGGTCGACCGGCTCACCGACGACTCCGTCGCCCTCGCCCTCACCGTCCCCCCGCACCTGGCCGAGGAGTACCGGTACGCCCCCGGCCAGCACTTGGCCCTGCGGCGCGTCGCGGACGGCGAGGACATCCGGCGCACCTACTCCATCTGCTCCCCCGCACCCGACGGCGAGGCGCCGAGCACGCTCCGGGTCGGCGTGCGGCTGGTCGAGGGCGGTGCCTTCTCCACGTACGCGCTCAAGGAGATCGGTCTCGGCGACGAGCTGGAGGTGATGACCCCGGCCGGCCGCTTCACGCTCCCTCCCGCGCCCGGCCGGTACGCGGCGATCGTCGGTGGCAGCGGGATCACGCCGGTGCTGTCGATCGTCTCGACCCTCCTCGCGCGCGAGCCGCGGGCCCGGTTCTGCCTGATCCGCAGCGACCGGACGACCGCCTCGACGATGTTCCTGGAGGAGGTCGCCGACCTGAAGGACCGCTACCCCGAGCGGCTCCAGCTGGTGACGGTGCTCTCCCGTGAGGAGCAGCAGGCGGGGCTGCCGTCCGGACGGCTGGACCAGGAGCGGCTGACCGGGCTGCTGCCGGTCCTGCTGCCCGTGGAACAGGTGGACGGCTGGTTCCTGTGCGGACCGTACGGCCTGGTCGAAGGAGCCGAGCGGGCGCTGCGCGGACTGGGTGTGGCGCGTTCCCGCATCCACCAGGAGATCTTCCACGTGGACGCCGGTACGGCGGCCGTCGCCACGTCGCCCGCCCCCGCGCACAGCACGGTCACCGCCCGGCTCGACGGACGCGGTGGGACCTGGCCCGTCCAGGACGGCGAGTCCCTGCTGGACACGGTGCTGCGCAACCGGTCCGACGCGCCCTACGCCTGCAAGGGCGGGGTGTGCGGAACCTGCCGTGCCTTCCTCGTCTCGGGCGAGGTGCGGATGGACCGCAACTTCGCGCTGGAATCGGAGGAGACGGAGGCGGGCTATGTCCTGGCCTGCCAGTCGCATCCGGTGACGGAGCGGGTGGAGCTGGACTTCGACCGGTAGGAGCGGGCGCCGGGCGTCCGCGGGAGGCCGCTACAGCACGTGTCCGGGCGTGCCCGCGGCGGTGACGACGGGACGCCCCGCGGCCACCCCCACCGGCCTGCCGCCCGGCACGGTGACGGGGGCGACGCCCGGCTGGGGCCCGTAACCGGGGGCGTATAAAAAAATACGAGCCCACCAGACACATCAACAACGCGTATGCCGTCTTGTGGTTGTAAAA
>NZ_JBHYVC010000043.1:0-60965 GCF_042749965.1 Streptomyces sp. NPDC059454
AAGGAACGGACGCTTCCTTTGTACTCACCCTCTCGGGCTTTCCTCCGGGCGCTTCCCTTCGGTCTTGCGTTTCCGACTCTATCAGATCTTCCCGATCCGATTCCCTCGGTGCTTTCCAGGTTCCCGCTTCCGCGTTTCCCTTTCCGGCGGCTCCGACTCTATCAGATCCTTTCGGGCCTGATTCCCGGTCGACGGGATGTGCCTTTGAGCCTTCGGCTTGCGCCTGTCGGCCTTTCGACATTCACTACGCTAACCGATTCCCCCGCTCGATTCATAATCGGGCTCCGCGGTTCGAAATTCAGACATGCGGACATGACGAATTCGACCCCGCTGAGGGGTGATCGTAGGTAGTGGGTTGGCCGCTTCCGGCTGCAGGCGATCGCCGTACCCGGATCAAGCGGCTCGGGCTACATTACGCGCCCTGCAAGGCCGAGTCAACTTGGGCGGTCGCGCAGCGGGGTGGGAAGTCGGAAGGGAGACGTCTCCGTATCGACCACACGTGCGGGCATCAGCAGGTGCGATGCCGACCTGACGGAGATCCGGACCGAGCCGACAGGCCGGGCGGCGACGGAAGGATGGGGCATGGAAGGGGTCGGGGACGCTCGGCTGGCGGCCGGGCCGGAGGCCACCTGCGTACCTCGAGACGGCGTTCATGCCCGGGGAGCACCTGGGGACGGTGTACGACGATCCGACGACACCCGTCGTGGTCACGGGGATTGAAGAGGTGACCGCCATTCGCATACCCAGCGGTCGTCTTGTCGTGGACGCGCCGTGGCATGACGACGAAGCCCGGGAGTACGAGCGAGGACCGCCGACGAGGCCTCCACGGGAGCCGGCGGTGCGAATTCCCCGGCGCCCACCGGGTGGAGATCGCGTGGACGGCGGGGCCGTACGAATTCTCCGGGGAGCGCTTCGACGGCGCCGTGTGCGCCGCAACCCGCTTGTGCATCGGTGACGACCCCGTGGTCGGGTGGGAGAGGGGTCTGGGTGTCGACGACGATATCGACCGGCTTCAGCCGGGCGTGCAGATCGGCTCCGACGCCCATGCGGGCTGCTTCGCCGACGCCGGCGCGTGGACGGCTTTGACCGCGCCGTTTCGCACGTATGTGGACGGCGGGCCGGTGCCGCGCGACTCCGAACAGCTGCCCGGCTGGTGCGAGCGGGTGACCGAGGAGTCGCAACAAGCCGATCTGGTCACGTTCACGGCAGAGTCGGGCGACGTCGTCTGGCTGGGCCGCACCAGGACCGGCGACGTGGCCGCGATCGTCGTCACCAGCGGCATGCCCGGCGCCAAGGCCTGACACGGCGCCACCGGGCCCGCCGGTCGCCGGCCGGGCCGAGCAGACGCACGAGCATGGGGCCGGGGCGGGTGAGCTCTGGAGTTTCAGCGGGCCGCGAATGCGGCGAGCGCCTTCGGGCCCGACTCCACGTCGGCTCAGGCTCCGGCGGACGGCTTGGCCCTCGGGCTCAGTCGGTACGCCGAGACCGTGGGATCACCGGCGAGGTAGAAGCGGTGCTGCCAGTCGTGGGCTCTGCTCACGCCGACCCGAGGGCCGGCCCGGACGAGTGCGTCGGGGACCGGCTCGCCCTGGGACAGCGTGACCGAGGCGCCCGCCAGTAGGTCTGTGCCGTTGTGCGCTGCCGTGATGCCGAGCGCCTGGCAGAAGTTCCCCGGACCCCGCGCAAGACGTGGGGTCTCGACCTTCTCTCCTCGCCGCTCGCGTGCCAGGTCTTCCCCTTCGATGACCCTGCCCGCCCGGATGAGGACAGCTGAGGCGATGCCGTCTGTCCCGGTGACGATGTTCGCGCACCAGTGGAGGCCGTGGGACCGGTAGACGTACAGGTGTCCTGCAGGTCCGAACATGACGGCGTTTCGGGGTGTCCTGCCCCGGTAGGCGTGGGAGGCGGGGTCGGCCGTACCGGAGTACGCCTCGGTCTCCGTGATGGTGATGCTCACGGTTCCCTCGGGGGTCTCGTGGGTGAGGATGGCACCGAGCAGCCCGGGGGCGACTTCTTCAGCGGGGTGAGCGAGATCCATGACGTTCATGCTGACCGACTTGACATGCCGTGGGTGAAGTGGACGTACACAGGGCGCCGAGGAGATCGGGGGCGGCCTCGAGGACGGGGCGGTCGAAGAACCCTCCGGGCGGGGGCGTACGGTCGGGGATCGCGATCATGCCGTCCGAGGGTACTGGAGACGGACAGGTGCCACGGGGTGGTCAGCGGGCTCCGCGGTTGCCAGGGTGTGGGAAGCGGAACCGGCCACGGCCGGATCGCGTTGTTAGGGATCAAGGGTCCATACGTACGACGGTCCATACGTACGGCTCGACGCAGGACGACGGATCAGGTGTGGCCCACGGGGGTCGCCTGGAGAGGGAGAGACATGGCGTTCAAGAAGCTGCTGGCGAGTCTGGGTGCCGGCGGGGCCTCGGTCGAGACGGTGCTGCACGAGGTCAACGTGGTTCCGGGCGGTGTCGTCCAGGGTGAAGTGCGGATCCAGGGCGGGTCCGTGAACCAGCAGATCGAGGGGCTGTCGGTCGGACTCCAGGCCAAGGTCGAGGTGGAGAGCGGCGACCAGGAGGTCAAGCAGGACATCGAGTTCACGAAGTCGTCGCTGGGCGGCGCCTTCGAGATCCAGGCCGGTGCGGTGCACGCGGTGCAGTTCGGGCTGGAGATCCCGTGGGAGACGCCGATCACGATGATCGACGGGCAGGCGCTGCGCGGGATGAACATCGGGGTGAGCACCGAGCTGGCGATCGCGCGGGCCGTGGACTCCGGTGACCTGGACCCGGTCAACGTGCACCCGCTGCCCGCGCAGAAGGCGATCCTGGACGCGTTCATCCAGCTGGGCTTCCGGTTCAAGAACGCGGACATGGAGCGCGGGCACATCCGGGGCACCCGGCAGAAGCTGCCGTTCTACCAGGAGATCGAGTTCCTGCCGCCGCAGCAGTACCGGGGGCTGCACCAGGTCGAGCTGAGCTTCGTGGCCGACGAGCAGGCCATGGACGTCGTGCTGGAGATGGACAAGAAGCCGGGTCTGTTCAGCGAGGGCAGCGACACCTTCCGCTCCTTCAAGGTGGGGCTGAACGACTACCAGGGGACCGATTGGACGGCGTACCTCAACCAGTGGCTGTCGGAGGTCGGCAGCAAGCGCAACTGGTTCTAGGCTCGGTCTGCGACTGAACGCAAAACCGATCAGGAGGTACCGAGGTGACCGAGCTCAAGCGGCGGCCGCTCCCCCACGACTTCCATCCGCCCGTGCCGTCGTTCACGGTGACGAGCGAGGACGTGCAGGAAGGGGCGACGCTCAAGGACGCTCAGGTCCACGCGGCCGGCAACACCTCGCCGCACCTGCAGTGGGAGGGGTTCCCGCCGGAGACCAAGAGCTTCGCCGTGACCTGCTACGACCCCGATGCCCCGACGGGCAGCGGGTTCTGGCACTGGGTGGTGTTCGACATCCCGGCCACGGTGACCGAGCTGCCGGTCGGTGCGGGGAGCGGGAAGTTCGAGGGGTTGCCCGAGGGCGCGGTCCACGCGCGCAACGACTACGGCGGCAAGGACTTCGGTGGTGCCGCGCCGCCGCCCGGGGACGGGCCGCACCGGTACGTGTTCACGGTGTACGCCGTGGATCAGGAGAAGCTCGGTCCGGACGCGGACGCGTCGCCCGCCGTGGTGGGCTTCAACCTGCGGTTCCACGCGCTGGCGCGTGCGCAGCTGATCGGTGAGTACGAGGTGCCCGCGAAGTCCTGAAGCGGTCCGAGCGGTCCCGAGCGTTCATGGAACGTTTGCCCGTCCCTGGTCATGGAATTGATCAGGGGCGGGCATTTTTGTTGCCGGGGGTCGCGGGGGTCACCTCCCGCAGGAGCAGCAGATATTGCGTTGTCCATCTCGGCGTGCCCGGCCAGAGTTGATCCCAGCCCGCCGAGGGGTGGGCCGGTGCACACGGGAGGTGGGCTGGTATGCGGGACACGCTGGTACTGAACGCGAGTTTCGAGCCGTTGTCGACGGTGACGCTGAACCGAGCCGTCGTGCTGGTGCTTCAGGACAAGGCCGTCGTCGAGCAGGCCCACCCCGAGCTGCGGATGCGTGGAGCCGCGGTCGACATACCGGCGCCCCGGGTGATCAGGCTCTGCCAGTACGTGAGGGTGCCGTTCCGAAGACGAGCGCCGTGGTCGAGGCGGGGCGTCCTGGTGCGGGACCGGCACCGGTGCGCGTACTGCGGGCGGCGGGCGACGACCGTGGACCACGTGGTGCCGCGGTCGCACGGCGGGCAGGACACGTGGCTGAACACGGTGGCGTCGTGCGCGGAGGACAACCACCGGAAGGCGAATCGGACGCCCGAGCAGGCGGGGATGCCGCTGTTGCGGCGGCCTTTCGAGCCGACGCCGGCCGATGCGATGTTGCTGGCGCTGGGCACCGAGGACTTCGAGGCGTTGCCCGAGTGGTTGACGCTGGATGCGGCGTGACGGCTTCGCCGTAGGGGTGTGAGTGGTTCCCCGGGCGCGGGTTGTGCGTGGTTGTTCGCGCCGTTCCCCGCGCCCCTGGGGGTTTCAGTCGATGGACGGCTTTTCGCGGCGTTCCTGGGGTGGGACGTTGGCGGCTCCCGAGGCGCCGTTGCCGCCCATCGCGCCGAAGTTGCCCATCGCGCCGGAGAGGCCCTTGAGGGCGTCGCCGATTTCGCTGGGGACGATCCAGAGCTTGTTGGCGTCGCCCTCGGCGATCTTGGGGAGCATCTGGAGGTACTGGTAGGAGAGGAGCTTCTGGTCGGGGTCACCCGCGTGGATGGCCTCGAAGACCGTACGGACCGCTTGGGCCTCACCCTCGGCACGCAGGGCCGCCGCCTTGGCCTCACCTTCGGCGCGCAGGATCTGGGACTGCTTCTCGCCCTCGGCGCGCAGGATCTCGGACTGGCGGACACCTTCGGCCTGGAGGATCGCGGCGCGCTTGTCGCGGTCGGCGCGCATCTGCTTCTCCATCGAGTCCTGGATGGAGGTGGGCGGTTCGATGGCCTTGAGCTCGACGCGGTTGACGCGGATGCCCCACTTGCCGGTGGCCTCGTCGAGGACGCCGCGCAGGGCCGCGTTGATCTCCTCGCGGGAGGTGAGGGTCCGCTCCAGGTCCATGCCGCCGATGATGTTGCGGAGCGTGGTGACGGTGAGCTGCTCGATGGCCTGGATGTAGCTGGCCACCTCGTAGGTGGCGGCGCGGGCGTCGGTCACCTGGTAGTAGATGACGGTGTCGATGTTGACGACCAGGTTGTCCTGGGTGATCACCGGCTGCGGCGGGAACGGGACGACCTGCTCGCGCAGATCGATGCGGTTGCGGATGGTGTCGATGAACGGGACGACGATGTTGAGGCCCGCGTTGAGCGTCCGCGTGTAGCGGCCGAAGCGCTCGACGATGGCGGCGCTGGCCTGTGGGATGACTTGGATCGTCTTGATCAGGGCGATGAAGACCAACACCACCAGGATGATCAGGACGATGATGATCGGCTGCATCGTCGGTTCCCCGAACCCTTCTTCGCCTCGGCGCCTACGGCAGATCTTATGCCTGCGGAAGATCCTCAGTTGAGGATCTTGCTGGTCGAGTGTGACAGACCATCGGTGCAACTGGGGAGTTGTTCGGCCCAGTTGTGTCGTGCGCGGTCACATGATGATCGCTGTGGCTCCCTCGATGTCCACGACGTCCACTTCCTGGCCTACTTCATAGGCGTGGCCGGCGTCGAGGGCGCGTGCCGACCAGACCTCGCCGGCCAGCTTGATCCGGCCGCCGGAGCCGTCGACACGTTCCAGCACGACGGCCTGTCTGCCTTTCAGGGCGTCCACGCCGGTGGCGAATTGGGGCCGCTGGGCCCGGTGCCTGTTCGCGATGGGCCGTACGACGGCGATGAGGGCGGTCGAGACGATGGCGAAGACCGCGACCTGGGCGACGGCGCCGCCGCCGAAGATGCCGGAGACCACTGCCGCGGCGACGGCGCCCACCGCGAGCATGCCGAGTTCGGGCATCGCGGTGATCACGAGCCCGATGCCGAGTGCCGCCGCGCCGATCAGCCACCACAGCCATGCGTCGATGTCCACGTGGTCATGGTAGGACCGCACACCCGGTCGCCGACAGGGCGCCGATCAGTTTGAACGCGCCTTGCGACTCCGGGCCTTGGGCCACGGGAGGGGTCAGGACATCGGGAGGCCCTGGGCGGTGAAGCGGTCGCCGACCTGTTCGACGACGAGCGGCAGGCCGAAGCAGAGGGAGAGGTTGCGGGAGGTGAGTTCCAGCTCCAGCGGACCGGCGGCGAGGACCTTGCCCTGGCGGATCATCAGAACATGGGTGAAACCCGGGGCGATCTCCTCGACGTGGTGCGTGACCATGATCATGGAGGGGGCGATCGGGTCACGGGCGAGCCGGCCGAGACGGCGCACGAGGTCCTCGCGGCCGCCGAGGTCGAGTCCGGCGGCGGGCTCGTCGAGAAGCAGCAGCTCGGGGTCGGTCATCAGGGCGCGGGCGATGAGGGTGCGCTTGCGTTCGCCCTCGGAAAGCGTGCCGAACTTGCGGTCCAGGTATTCGGACATGCCGAGGCGGTCGAGGAAGGCGCGGGCGCGCTGCTCGTCGATGTCCTCGTACTCCTCCTGCCAGCCGGCGGTCATGCCGTAGGCGGCGGTGAGCACGGTCTGCAGGACGGTCTGGCGCTTGGGGAGCTTGTCGGCCATGGCGATGCCGGCCATGCCGATGCGGGGGCGCAGTTCGAAGACGTCGGTGCCGGGTGTGCCGAGGGTCTCGCCGAGGATGCTGACGGTGCCCTTGCTGGGGTGGAGGTAGCTGGACGCGATGTTGAGGAGGGTGGTCTTGCCGGCGCCGTTGGGGCCGAGGATGACCCAACGCTCGCCCTCCTTGACCGACCAGGAGACCTGGTCCACCAGAGCCCGGTCCTCACGGACCACGGATACGTCCTGAAGCTCCAGAACATCGCTCATGAGCGCGTTGTCTCCCCTTGCAGTGTGGCCGGTCTCGGCTGTCGCGTACGCCTGTGGGTCGGTCCGCCGCACCCGTGGGCGCAGCCCATCATGAAATCTACGCCACTGGTCGACCCGGACATTCCTCCGGTCCGGTTCTCGGGCTCTGTCTAGGGTGTACGCATGCTCTCGGAACCTCGCTCTGGACGCCTCGCCGCTTGGGGAAACGCCCTTCTCGCCGGACTTGTCTCACCGGATGACGCCGTGCTCGCGATCGTCGGGGAGGACGCGGTGCACCGGGTGGAGGGGGTGCCGGGCGAGCCGGCGCCCGTGGGGCTCACGCTGGCGCTGGGGCGGCTGCGGGCGCTCGGGGTGAGCGGGCTGCGGGTGGCGCTGCCGGCGCCGGGGCATCCGCTGGGGCTGAGCGGGCCGCCGGAGTTCAACGCGCGGGCGCTGGAGGCGGAGGAGGCGGTGGTCTGTTCCGGGGCCGCGCTGGGGCTGGTGCCGGAGGTGTACGAGGCCGGGCCCTCGGGTGATGTGCACGTGGAGGTGGTGTGGCACTGCCTGCCGACGCGGGAGGCTCCGCCGGCGGATGTGCCGTCGCTCGGTGAGGCGGAGCGGGAGCTGGCGGAGGCGCTGCGGGAGGCTACCGAGGTGCTGACGCGGCTGGATGTGGCCGGGTCGGGGCCGGTGGCGGAGGCGGCGATCGACGCGTACCGGGCGCGGGCCTCGGGCTCGCGGGGGCGGGAGGTGCTGGCGCCGGGGTATCCGCCTCGGGCGGTGCGGGTGCTGGAGCTGGCTCAGCGGGTGGGGGCGTTGGTGTCGCTGGCGGGGGGTGGGGGGCACGGGGGTGCGGTGAGTGCGTCGGAGATGTCGGGGCGGGCTGCCGCGTTGCGGCCAGTGGAGCGGACGGCTCGGCGGGCGCAGGTGGCCGCGTACAACTCCGTCGTGGAGGAGCGGGGGGTGGGGTGAGGTCCGCTGGGCTGGTGACCGGTGTGGGGCGTGCCGGGGGTGGGTCGTGCAACCCGGTGCTTTGCAGGTGCCCTGCGTTGGTGCCGGCCGGGGGTGGGTTGCGCAGCCCGGCGCTTGCGGGGTGCCGCTGCGCCCACCCGTGCCGCCCCAGCGGCACGACTGCCCGCAGCTGGGGCGGTGCGGCTGCCCGCAGCTGGGGCGGTGCGGCTGCCCGCGGCTGGGGCGGTGCGGCTGCCCGCAGCTGGGGTGATGTGGCTGCCCGCGGGCTGCGCTGAGCCCCGGGCGTCCGGGTGGGGGCCGGGCGGCCGGGGCTTGGCTGGTGGCGTCAGTGGTTGACGGCGGTGTTGCCGAAGGCCGGGTTCAGGAGGCCGATGACGTTGACGCTGTTGCCGGACACGTTGACCGGGACGTCGACCGGCACCTGGACGACGTTGCCGGAGACGACGCCCGGGGAGCCCACGGCCGTGCCGTCGGCGTGGCTGCCGTCGGTGGCGGAGGCCATTCCCGTACCGGCCGCGAGCAGACCGCCGGCCACCATCGTCACAGCCGCTGCCTTCTTCAGGTTCTTCACTTTCCGAGCCCTCCTTGCGATGACCGCGGCAGGCGCCGCGGTGCGCACTGGAGAACGGCGGACGCCGACGAGGGATACGGCCGTCCGGGGGACATTCCCACTACGGTATGAATCTCGGATCGGACGGGAACCTTCCGCAGGGCGTGCGGCGTCCCGGGTCAGCCGCTGAGATCGTGGCGTACGGCCCACAGGGCGGCCTGGGTCCGGTCCGCCAGGTCGAGTTTCATCAGGATGTTCGAGACGTGGGTCTTCACGGTCTTCTCGGAGAGCACCAGGGCGCGGGCGATCTCCCGGTTGGCGCGGCCGTCCGCTATGAGCCCGAGCACCTCGCGCTCCCGTTCGGTGAGGGACCCCGCGCGTCCCTGGCCCGATCCCGTCTCCTCCTGGGACAGCAGCGCGCCGGCCACCTCCGCCTGGAGCAGAACGTGCCCCGCGTGCACGGAGCGGATGGCTCCGGCGAGCGCGTCGGGGTCGATGTCCTTGTACACGTAACCGGCGGCGCCCGCGCGAAGGGCGGGGACGACCGTGCGCTGCTCGGTGAAGCTGGTGACGATCAGCACGCGCGCGGGGTGGTCCAGTTCGCGGAGCCGGCGCAGCGCGTCCACGCCGTCCATGCCGGGCATCTTGACGTCCATGAGGATGACGTCGGGCTCCAGCTCCCCCGCCAGGGCGACTCCTTCGGCGCCGTCCGCGGCCTCCCCGACGACCTCGATGTCGTCCTGCACCTCCAGGAAGGTGCGCAGACCCCGGCGTACCACCTGGTGATCGTCGACCAGCAGTACCTTGATCGCGTCAGCCACCGGGGACCTCCATCTCGATCGTGGTGCCCTTGCCGGGCGCCGATTCCACGGTCAGCCTGCCGCCGACCCCGCTCGCCCGGTCCCGCATGGAGACCAGGCCCAGATGGCGGCTCGCGCGGCGGACGATCCGCGGGTCGAAGCCGCCGCCGTCGTCACTGACCCGCAGGACCGCTCCGCCGCCGCGACGGTCCAGGGTGACGTCGACGTGGTCGCCACCGGAGTGCCGCAGCGCGTTGTGCAGCGCCTCCTGGGCGACGCGCAGCACCGCCTCCTCCTGGGCGGCCGGGAGGGCGCGTACGCCGTGCCCGGTGAAGGTCACGCGCGCGGTGTGGGCGCGGTCGAGGACCTGGATCTGGGTGCGGAGCGTGGCGACGAGGCCGTCCTCGTCGAGCGCCGCGGGGCGTAGTTCGACGACCGCCGCGCGCAGTTCGTCGGCGGCCTCGGCGGCCAGGGCGGCGACCTGCTGGAGTTCGCCCTTGGCGCGGGAGGGGTCGCGGTCCACGAGACGGGCGGCGGCCTGTGCGGTGAGCCGGAGGGAGAAGAGTTTCTGGCTCACGGCGTCGTGGAGTTCGTGGGCGAGGCGGGAGCGTTCCTCGGCGATGGTCAGTTCGCGGCTGCGTTCGTAGAGCCGGGCGTTGGTGAGGGCGATCGCGGCGTGCTGGGCGAGGATGCCGAGCAGTTCCTCGTCGTCCTCGGTGAAGCCGCAGGTGCCCTCGGGTTTGGGGCACCTCTTGTTGGCCAGGAACAGGGCGCCGATGACCTCGTCTCCGTCGCGGATGGGCAGGCCCAGGAAGTCGACCAGGTCGGGGTGTGCGCTGGGCCAGCCCTCGAAGCGGGGGTCCCGGCGCACGTCGGCGAGGCGCTGCGGGGTGGCCTCGTTCAGCATCGCGGCGAGGATGCCGTGCTGGCGCGGGAGGGGGCCGATGGCCTTCCACTGGTCGTCGCTGACGCCGTCGACCACGAACTGGGCGAAGCCGCCGTGGTCGTCGGGCACGCCGAGCGCGGCGTACTGCGCGTCGAGGAGTTCGCGGGCCGAGGCGACGATCGTCTTGAGGACGTCGCGCACCTCGAGGTGCCTGCTCATGGCCAGCAACGCGGAACTCACCGCGGCGAGGCCGGACCGGGGGCCGTGGCTCATGTCCTCACGGTACCGGCGGGCTGTGACAGGGCGGATCGGGCAGGTGGTGGCCGTCGGCCGGGGCGATGGTCCTAGGTCCGCGGTCCCGCGTCGTGCGGGGTGGCGCAGGACCAGGGGCCCGGGGTCGGCGGCGTAGGCCGAAGGGCCCCGGGGCGCTGCGTCCCGGGCCCGAGGCGGTGGCGGTGGGCCGGTCCCTAGGTTGAGGGCACGCCGGTCAGACGGCGTCGACGACGAGAGGGGACGGTCGGCATGCCGGTTGCGATCATCACGGGGGCTTCGAAGGGGCTCGGGGAGGCGCTCGCCCGGGCGCTGGCGGCGCGCGGCTGGGATCTGGTGCTCGACGCGCGGGGGCCGGTGCCCCTGGCGGAGGCGGCCGGGCTGGTGTCGGCGCACGGCACGCGCGTGACGGCGCTGCCCGGGGACGTCACGGACGCCGCGCACCGCGCGGAGCTGGTGGCGGCGGCGTGGCGGCTGGGCGGGGTGGATCTGGTGGTGCACAACGCGAGCGCGCTGGGCGCCGAGCCGCTCGTCCGGCTGGAGGAGCTGCCGCTGGAGGGGTTGCGGCGGGCGCTGGAGGTGAACCTGGTGGCGGCGCTGGGCCTGGTGCAGGAGGCGCTGCCGCTGCTGCGGTCCGCGCCGGCCGGGGCGGTGCTGGTGGTCAGCTCGGACGCCGCGGCGGAGGCGTATCCGACGTGGGGCGGGTACGGGGCGTCCAAGGCGGCCCTGGACCAGCTCGCGGCGGTGCTGGCGGTGGAGGAGCCGGGGCTGCGGGTGTGGGCGGTCGATCCCGGGGACATGGCGACGGACCTGTACGCGGCGGCCGTACCGGACGACGACGATCCGCGGCCGGAGCCGGCCCGTGTGGTGCCCGCCTTCCTGCGGCTGCTGGACGAGCGGCCGGCGAGCGGTCGCTACGGCGCTCCGGCGCTGCTGGAGGAGCGGCGATGACCGTGCTCGTCGAGGTGCCGGAGGAGCTGTCCGCGCGGGTGCCGGTGGAGCAGCGGGGGCCGGGTCTGGAGCGGGACTCGGTGCGGCTGCTGGTGTCGCGGGGCACGGCGGTGTCGCACCACGCCTTCGTGGAGCTGCCGCGGCTGCTGCGGGCCGGGGATCTGCTGGTGGTGAACACGTCGCCGACGCTGGCGGCGGCCGTCGGGGGGTGGATCGGGCACGCGCGCGTGGTGGTGCATTTCTCCACGCGCGGTGACGACGGACGGTGGGCGGTCGAGCTGCGGGATCCCGACGGACGCGGCACCACGCGTGCGCGCGCGGGGGCGCCCGCGGGTACAGAGGTGCGGCTGGTCGGGGGTGCGCGGCTGGTGCTGGAGGAGCCGCTGAGCGCGCGGGGCGAACGGCTGTGGTGGGCGCGCGTGCCGGGGGACGTGCTCGGGGTGCTGCGGGAGCACGGGCGGGCCATCCGGTACGCGTACACGGAGCGGGACCAGCCGTTGTCGGTGTACCAGACGGTGTTCGCGCTGCCGTCGCCGGACGGTGCGGGAAGTGCGGAGATGCCGAGTGCGGGGCGTCCGTTCACCGCGCGGATGGTGGCTGAGCTGGTGAGCCGGGGGGTGCAGTTCGCCCCGGTCACGCTGCACACCGGGGTGGCGTCGGGTGAGGCGCACGAGCCGCCGTATCCGGAGCGGTTCGTGGTGCCGGAGGCGTCGGCGCGGCTGATCGGGGCGGTGCGGGCGGGGGGCGGCCGGGTGATCGCGGTGGGGACGACGGCCGTACGGGCGGTGGAGTCGGCGGCCGGCGCGGACGGTGTGGTGCGGGCTCGCGCGGGGTGGACCGATCTGGTGGTGACCCCTGAGCACGGGGTGCGGGTGGTGGACGGGCTGCTGACCGGGCTGCACGAGCCGGAGGCCTCGCATCTGCTGATGCTGGAGGCGGTCGCGGGGCGGGCGGCTGTCGACCGGGGGTACGAGGAGGCGCTGCGCGGGCGCTATCTGTGGCACGAGTTCGGCGACGTGCACCTGGTTCTTCCGGAGTGACCGGACCTCCTCACACAGAGCATTGCTCAAGCAACTATCAGTAAGGCCGATGGGTGACCGATGTGAGGCCGGGCATAGGGCGCACATCACGTACGAAGGGGATTAGGAGCGACATACCGTCCACATGAGCGGGGCGTTAAGCACCTTCTGCCCCGATTGACCCCTCCCTGATCCACTACCCGGCTTCGTACGTCACACCTTTGCCCTGCCATTTTGCGGCCGCTAAGAATGGCTGCGTCGCTCGGCGCCGTGGGTATCTCCCCGCGGCGTCTGTGCCGGAAGCACCCTGTCCCCACCGGACGCTGAGCGACCTCCGCGCTATTCGAAGAGGTCCGTCCCGCATGTCCAAGAACATCCTCACCCGTGGTCATAGTCGTGCCCTGACCCGTCACCACAAGATCGCCGCAGCCGGTGTCGCGGCCCTCGGTGCCGCCGCCATCGGTTTCTCGGCCGTCCCGAGCAACGCGTCCACCACCACGACCGGGATCGCCGCCCCGACCGCGAAGGTGGCGTACAGCACCGAGCAGATCGAGGGCGTCCAGGCCGGCGTCACCGACCGGATGGCGGGCGCCAGCGTCAAGGTCGAGCAGATCGCGGCCAAGAAGCAGGCCGCCGAGGAGGCCGCCGCACAGGCTGCCGCCAAGAAGGAGGCCGCCGCTGCCGCCGCGAAGGCCGAGGCGGAGAAGGCCCGCCAGGCCGAGGAGGCCGCCGGCCGTGCCGCCGAGCGCGCCACGGTGAAGAAGGCCGCTCCCAAGACTTACAGCGACACCCTGGACGGCTGGATCCGTGAGTCCCTGGCCATCATGGAGAAGCACGGCATCCCGGGCTCCTACGAGGGCATCCACCGCAACGTCATACGGGAGTCCTCCGGCAACCCGAAGGCGATCAACCTCTGGGACATCAACGCCCAGAACGGCATCCCGTCCAAGGGCCTGCTGCAGGTGATCCCGCCGACCTTCGAGGCCTACCACGTCCCGGGCACCTCGAAGAACATCTACGACCCGGTCGCCAACATCACCGCCGCCTGCAACTACGCGGCCGACAAGTACGGCACCATGGACAACGTCGACAGCGCGTACTGAGGTCGGCGCGGACCTCTTCTCGCGAACACGGACGCCGAAGGGCGGCACCCTCCTGACGGGGTGCCGCCCTTCGGGGCCGTACGGCGCGGGTTACTTGCGCATGACCTCGGGCTCGTGGCGGCGCAGGAAGCGGGCCACGAAGAAGCCGCAGATCACGCCGAGGACGATCAGCGCGCCCATGTCCATCACCCAGGCCCCGGCCGTGTGCTCCCACAACGGGTCGGTGTCGCCGGCCGTCTCCGGCGGGCTGATCCTGTTGAAGTCCAGCGTGGCGCCCGAGGCGGCGACCGCCCAGCGCGACGGCATCAGGAACGAGAACTGGTTGACGCCGATCGAGCCGTGCAGGGCGAACAGACAGCCGGTGAAGACGACCTGGATGATCGCGAACATCACCAGCAGCGGCATGGTCTTCTCGGCGGTCTTCACCAGCGAGGAGATGATCAGGCCGAACATCATCGAGGTGAAGCCGAGCGCCATGATCGGCACGGAGAGTTCCAGCAGCGTGAAGCCGCCGAAGACCAGGCCCTCCTCCGGGATCTCCCGGCTGGAGAAGCCGATCACGCCGACCAGCAGGCCCTGCAGCACGGTGATCATGCCGAGCACGAACACCTTGGACATCAGGTACGCCGAGCGGGACAGGCCGGTGGCGCGCTCCCGCTCGTAGATGACCCGTTCCTTGATCAGCTCACGCACGGAGTTCGCCGCGCCCGCGAAACAGGCGCCCACCGCGAGTATCAGCAGGACCGTGGTCGCCGTGCCGTTCGGGATGATCCGGCCGGTCTGCGGGTTCGGCGGGTTGGGCAGCAGGCCCTTGTCCGCGTCGATGAGCAGGCTGACCGCGCCGAGGACCGCGGGCAGGATCACCATCAGGGCGAGGAAGCCCTTGTCGGAGACGATCACCGAGACGTAGCGGCGCACCAGGGTCACGAACTGTGACATCCAGCCCTGCGGCTTCGGCGGCTTCATCGCCTGCATCGCCGGGACCTGTACGGACTGCGGCGCGACCGCGTCGATGTCCGCGGCGTACATCTGGTAGTGCTGCGAGCCCTTCCAGCGGCCCGCCCAGTCGTAGTCGCGGTAGTTCTCGAAGGCGGAAAAGACGTCGGCCCAGGTGTCGTAGCCGAAGAAGTTCAGCGCCTCCTCGGGCGGGCCGAAGTAGGCGACGGAGCCGCCGGGCGCCATCACCAGGAGCTTGTCGCAGATCGCCAGTTCGGCCACCGAGTGCGTGACGACGAGGACCGTACGGCCGTCGTCGGCGAGGCCGCGCAGCAACTGCATGACGTCGCGGTCCATGCCCGGGTCGAGGCCGGAGGTCGGCTCGTCCAGGAAGATCAGCGACGGCTTGGTGAGCAGCTCCAGGGCGACCGAGACGCGCTTGCGCTGGCCGCCGGACAGGGACGTGACCTTCTTGTCCTTGTGGATGTCCAGCTTGAGCTCGCGCAGCACCTCGTCTATACGGGCGTCGCGCTCGGCGGCCGTGGTGTCGGAGGGGAAGCGGAGCTTGGCCGCGTACTTCAGGGCCTTCTTGACGGTCAGCTCCTTGTGCAGGATGTCGTCCTGCGGGACCAGACCGATGCGCTGGCGCAGCTCGGCGAACTGCTTGTAGAGGTTGCGGTTGTCGTAGAGGACCTCGCCCTGGTTGGCGGGGCGGTAACCGGTGAGGGCCTTGAGGAGCGTGGACTTGCCGGAGCCGGACGGGCCGATGACCGCGATCAGCGACTTCTCGGGGACGCCGAAGGAGACGTCCTTGAGGATCTGCTTGCCGCCGTCGACGGTGACCGTCAGGTGGCGGGCGGAGAAGGAGACTTCACCGGTGTCGACGAACTCCTCGAGCCGGTCGCCGACGATCCGGAACGTCGAGTGGCCGACGCCCACGACGTCGGCGGGGCCGAGCAGCTGCGAGCCGCCCTTGGCGATCGGCAGACCGTTGACGTACGTGCCGTTGTGCGAGCCGAGGTCGCGGATCTCCATGCGGCCGTCGGGCGTCGAGTGGAACTCGGCGTGGTTGCGGGAGACCTGGAGGTCGGAGACGACCAGGTCGTTCTCGAGCGCACGACCGATGCGCATCACACGGCCGAGGGAGAACTGGTGGAACGTGGTGGGGCTGCGGTCGCCGTAGACCGGCGGCGCCCCCGCGCCGCTGCCGGGGCCCTGCTGCTGCGGGATGTGCGGCGTGGGCTGCTGCGCTGCCGGCTGCTGCTGCACCTGCTGCCAGCCGGGCTGCTGGGCGGGCGGCTGCTGCTGCGGCGCCTGCGAGGACCAGCCGGCGTTCGCGCCCTGGGCCGCGTACGGCTGCTGCGGCTGGGCCTGCGGCGTGGCGGCCGGGGCCGCGGCGCCTGCGCCGGACAGTGTCACGCGCGGGCCGTCGGTCGCGTTGCCCAGGTTCAGCACCGTGTCGGAGCCGAACTCCAGGTGGTGGATCCGCTGCCCCTGCACGAACGTGCCGTTGGTGCTGCCGTGGTCCTCGATGACCCAACTGCGCCCGTTGAAGCTGATCGTGGCGTGACGCCAGGAGACCCTGGCGTCGTCCAGCACGACGTCCCCCTGCGGATCGCGTCCGAGGGTGTAGGCCCTGGACGGATCGAGCGTCCAGGTCCGTCCGTTTGATTCCAGTACGAGTTCCGGCACTCCATGCCCCACTGAGTTGTCCCCCGAATTTCCCCCATCGCAGGGAGTCTAGGGATGTCGAACATCGGGGGGAACTATTTCAGGCCCGGCCCTCTGACCGAAAGTCGGGCCTTGTCACGAGCGCGCACCAAGGTGTTCACCGGCTTTCGTCGACGGGGTTGAAACCGCCTCGGAGAGTGGTAAACCACGCGAGGGGGACATGTGCGGCCGTCACGCCGCGTCGCGGATCGGGGGGTCTGCCATGAGTGCTGCCACGAACGTCCACACCGCGGAGCGGGGTGGAGGCGTGCCCTGGGTCGATGTGGTGATGTCCGCGGTCGCGGCGGTGAGCTGGGCGCTGATCGGGATGGCGGGGACGGCGGCGCTCGGGCTGCGTCTGCTGGACGCGGACGCGGCCGGTCCGCTGGGCCCGATGACCGCCGCGGTGGTGGCTCTGGGGGCGGGCGGCTCGGTCACGCCGTCCGGTGATGTGTCCGCCTTCGGGCTGTCGGGCGCGGAGGCCGGCACGGCCGTGGCGGTCACGCCGCTGGGTGTGAGCCTGGTGGGTGCGCTGCTGCTGTCGTACTTCTTTCTGCGGTCCCTGCGAACGGCGGGAGTCGTGGTCTCCGGCGCCGAACTCCTCGCGCGGGCGGGCGCGGTGGTCGGGCTGTTCGTGGCGATGACGGGCGGGCTGGTCTGGGCGGGGCACGACGTCATCACCATCGACGGGGGTTCGCTGGGACTGGACGACCTGCCGGGTGTGGGCGGCGGCGGGGTCGAGATCCCGGGGCTGGGCGATGTCGGAGGGCTGCTGCCGGACCGGGTGGGTGATCTCGTGGACGCGGAGGCGGCGGTCGGGTTCACCGTGGATACCGCGCCGACGCTGCTGGGCGGCCTCGGCTGGTCGGCCGGCGTCCTGCTCGTCGCGCTGCTGGCGTCCCGCCGCACTCCCCTGCCGCGCGGCTGGGACGCCGTGCACCGTGTCGTACGGCCGGCGGTGTCCGCCCTCGTCGCGGTGCTGCTGCTGGCGGTGGCGGCGGGGCTCGCGGCGGCGGGGTACGCGGCGACCGGCGACGACCGTCCACGGCGGATCGCAGGGGCGGCGCTGCTGGGGGCGCCGAACGGGGCGTGGACCGGGGTACCGATCGGTCTGTTCGTGCCGTGGGACGGCCGGGCGAGCGGGGCGCTGCTCGAGGTGCTGCCGCACCCCGTGGACGATCTCCTGCGGGTCGGCCCGGACCGGTCCGTCACACTGGGGCGGCTGGCGGAGTTCGACGGGCGGGTGTGGCTGCTGGCGGTGGCCGCCGCGCTGATGATGCTGCTGGCGGGGGTACTGACGGGCGTGCGCACGCCGGTCGGGGACGCGGCGGATCGTGGAACGGCCGGCTTCGCGGGCCGGTGTGCGCTACGACTGGGTGTCGCCACGGCGCCGGCCCTGCCGCTGCTGGTCTGGCTGACGGAGGTGTCGGCGAACGCCTCGCTGTCCGTCCTGGGCTTCGACGCGTTCGGCGCCGGCATCGAGCTGCGCGGCCGGCTCGGCACGGCGCTCCTGCTGGGCGCGGTGTGGGGCGCGGGCGCGGGCGCCGCGGGGGCACTGCTGGCACGGGCGAGCGGGGCGGCAGGGATGCGGGCGGCACCGCTGGCACGGGGTGACACCAGGGCGGCCGAGGAGTGGCGGTCGCTGGAGAGCGTCGAGGGCCCGGGCGGGGTGAGGGCCACCGGACCGTACGAGCCCGGGGTTCCTTACCGGCCCCCGAATCCGGACACCAATCCGTATCTGCGGGTGGGACCGGAACCGCAGGGGTCTCAGGAGTCACGGACGCCGCAGGACCCGTGGCGGCCGGGAGCACCGCACGGGGCGCGGGAAGCGGGGGCGCGGGCGCCATGGGGGCCGGAGGATCGAGGACCGCAGGAAGCACGCGGGGCGCAGGGGCCGCAAGGGCCGCAGGACGCGGCGCCGGCGGGCGGCGTCCCGCATGTATCCGGGGACCGCGACGGACACGACGACGTCGGCGACGTCTACGGGGCGCCCACCGTGATCGGGCCGGTCGGGCCGCCACGACGGAGGTCCGGGCCGCGGGGCCGGGACCGGTCGCCGTTGTGGCCGGACGAGCCGCCGCCACCACCGCCGCCACCGCCTCCCCCGCCGCCACGGAAGCCGGACGGCGCGTAAGCCCCGGTACATCCCGGCGACAGGCAGTGTTCGCTGTCCGGCTGACGGACCTCGGAGGCGCGGGGCACTGGGTGCCGGATACGGTGGAAGCACCATGAGCGCATCGCAGACCACCGACGTCCCCACCCTCCTTGTCAAGATCTTCGGCAAGGACAGGCCGGGCATCACGGCCGGCCTCTTCGACACCCTCGCCGCCTACTCGGTCGACGTGGTCGACATCGAGCAGGTCGTCACCCGTGGCCGCATCGTGCTCTGCGCGCTCGTGACCGAGCCTCCCAAGGGGCTGGAAGGGGACCTGCGGGCGACCGTCCACAGCTGGGCGGAGTCGATGAAAATGCAGGCGGAGATCATCTCCGGCATGGGCGACAACCGTCCGCGCGGGCTCGGCCGCTCCCTGGTCACCGTGCTGGGCCACCCCCTCACGTCGGAGGCGACGGCGGCGATCGCCTCGCGGATCACCAGGACCGGCGGCAACATCGACCGTATCTTCCGGCTCGCCAAGTACCCGGTGACCGCCGTGGAGTTCGCGGTGTCCGGCGTGGAGACGGAACCGCTGCGCACCGCCCTGGTGACCGACGCGGCGCGGCTCGGGGTCGACGTGGCCGTGGTCGGGGCGGGGCTGTACCGGCGGGCGCAGCGCCTGGTCGTCATGGACGTGGACTCCACGCTCATCCAGGACGAGGTGATCGAACTCTTCGCCGCGCACGCCGGCTGCGAGGACGAGGTCGCCGAGGTGACGGCGGCCGCGATGCGCGGGGAGCTGGACTTCGAGCAGTCGCTGCACGCGCGCGTGGCGCTGCTGGAGGGGCTGGACGTCTCCGTGGTGGACAAGGTCCGCAGCGAGGTGCGGCTGACTCCGGGCGCCCGCACGCTGATCCGTACGCTGAAGCGCCTCGGCTATCAAGTGGGCGTGGTCTCGGGTGGGTTCACCCAGGTCACGGATGATCTGAAGGAGCGGCTGGGGCTGGACTTCGCCCAGGCCAACACCCTGGAGATCGTCGACGGGAAGCTGACGGGCAAGGTCACCGGCGAGATCGTGGACCGGGCGGGCAAGGCCAGGCTGCTGCGCCGGTTCGCCGCCGAGGCGGGTGTGCCGCTGTCGCAGACGGTGGCGATCGGTGACGGTGCGAACGATCTCGACATGCTGAACGCGGCGGGGCTCGGTGTCGCCTTCAACGCCAAGCCGGTGGTGCGCGAGGCGGCGCACACGGCGGTGAACTTCCCCTTCCTGGACACGGTCCTGTACCTGCTCGGCGTCACCCGCGAAGAGGTCGAGGCGGCGGACACGCTCGACGTGGGCTGAGCCGCCCGGACCGGGGCACGGAGACGCGCGGGTCCGGTACCGACGGACGTCGGTACCGGACCCCTGCCGTGCCGGGGGTCACTCGGTGGGCGCCCAGTAGTCGACCAGCGTGCCGACGCCGGGCTCGAGGGACTTCCAGGAGCCGGTGAAGGACAGGACGGCGAAGGCGGCGGCCGGGTAGCCGCGCCGGCTCATGCGCTCACGGGCGTCGCCCTCCGCCGTACCGGCCAGGATGTCGGCGAGTCCCTGGATGCCCGGGTTGTGGCCGACCAGGAGGACGTTCTGCGCGTCGTCGGGGGTTTCGTTGAGCAGGGCGATCAGCTCGCCGGGCGAGGCATCGTAGACCCGCTCCTCGTAGACGGTCTTCGGTCGCTCCGGGAACTCGTGGACCGCGAGCTTCCAGGTCTCGCGGGTCCGGACCGCGGTGGAGCACAGGGCCAGGTCGAAGGCGATACCGGTGTCGGCGAGCTTGCGTCCGGCGACGGCGGCATCCATGCGGCCCCGCTCGGCGAGCGGGCGCTCGTGGTCGGAGACCGGGGGCCAGTCGGCTTTCGCATGCCGGAAAAGGACAATCCTGCGGGGTTCTGCGACGCTCATGTGCCCCAGCTTCGCACGAAACAGGCCATGGGGCGCAGGGAGTTGACCGGCGCTTCCGGGGGTGTTCAGCGGGCTATGAGCTGCTGAGCGCGCTCGACGAGGTGGGTGAGCGTGGGCTCACCGGCGGCCGCGTGGGCGTCGGAGGGGTTGAGGATCAGGGTGAGCAGGGCGACGAAGGCGAGGGTGGGCAGGGCCAGGGCCCACCACGGCAGCCGGGTGTCGGCGCCGGCCCGGAGGGCCGGGTGGGGTCGGGTGTGCGTGCGCGCCGACATGGAGGGCCTCCGCTCTTCGAATGGTCCGCGGCCCGCGTCTCGCGGCCACATCTCGAAGGTACGGATCCTCGGGGTCCCAACCCATCCGGTGACCTACCCACTTGACCCTGAACCTGGCCCCCTAGGGGATGGGGGTGCCAGCACCACCATGGGCCGTCATGGCGCGAGGACGGTCGCGATCACGCCGATGACGATGAAGATGGCGAAGAACGCGCCGAAGACGAGCAGCATCTTCTTCTGGCCGTTCTGCGGATTCGGGTCGAGGACTGGCATACGGCAAGTCTCGCACCTCGCTCGCCTGCGGCGGGCTTCGGGGGGCGTACGGCGTGGGCGGCCCGGCGGCCGGGCCCTCCGGCGCGACGGTTCCGCCGATCGGTCCACGCGGTGCGGCGGGGCCGGGACGGCGTGCCAGTGGGACTGGGGCAGTCGGGGCGGGGTGGCTTCTGGCCGTGGGGCGGTCGTTTTCCGCCCCCGCCGCCCCTTCCCGTCCCGTCCCTGGGGGCTCCGCCCCCAGACCCCCGTTCGCGCAGTTCCCCGCGCCCCTGGGAGGGCGGGGGTGGGCGGGGTCGCCAGGGGGCCGGTCGGGGGTTCTGTGGTCGGGGCTGCCGCGAGGCAGGGGCCGGTCGGGTGTTCCGTGGTCGGGGCTGCCGCGAGGCGGGGGCCGGTCAGGGCGTCGTCGCCTCGTCCTCCACCGTGCGGTCGCGGCCCGCCAGGACTCCCACGATCGTCTGCGGGATCATCAGGCCCGCCATCAGCGCGATCGGCAGTCCCCAGCCGCCGCTGTGCTGGTAGAGCACGCCCACCAGGAGCGGCCCGGGGATGGAGATCAGATAGCCGGTGCTCTGCGCGAAGGCCGACAGCTGGGCCACGCCCGCGCCGGTCCTGGCCCGCATCCCGACCATGGTGAGCGCCAGTGGGAAGGCGCAGTTCGCGATGCCCAGCAGCACCGCCCAGACCCAGGCGCCGGCGGCCGGCGCGAAGTACAGACCCGCGTATCCGACGAGGCCGCTGACGCCCAGCACGAGCACGATCGGACCCTGGCGCGGCAGCCGGGTGGCGAGGCGCGGGATGACGAAGGCCAGCGGTACGCCCATCACCATGATGACCGCGAGGAGCAGCCCGGCCGTGCCGGCGGGGACGCCCGCGTCCCGGAAGATCTGCGCCATCCAGCCCATGGTGATGTAGGCGGCGGTGGCCTGGAGCCCGAAGAAGACGGCCAGCGCCCAGGCGGTACGGCTGCGGGTGATGCGCAGCGCGGGCGCCTCGGTGGAAGCGACCTGCTCGTTCCGGGCGTCCCGTGCCCCGTCCCGCTCCCGTACGAAGGGCAGCCACGGCAGTACGGCGGCTGCCGCCAGGGCCGCCCACACGGCGAGGCCCGAGTGCCAGTCCCCGCCCAGCGCGCCGGTCAGCGGCACGGTCACGGCCGCCGCCGTGGCGGTGCCCAGGGCGAGGGCCATGGAGTACAGGCCGGTCATGGAGCCGACCCGGTCGGGGAACCGGCGCTTGACGATGACCGGCATCAGGACGTTGCTGACGGCGATGCCCATCAGCGCCAGCGCGCTGGTGGCCAGGAACGCCGCCGTGCCGCCCGCGTACGGGCGTATCAGCAGGCCGGCGCCGATGGCGGCCATGCCGGCGCAGACCACCGCGCCCGCACCGAACCGGCGGGCCAGCCGCGGCGCGGTGACGCCGAAGACGGCGAAGCACAGCGGGGGCACCGAGGTGAGCAGTCCGGCCACGCTCCCGCTCATGCCGATCCCGTCGCGGACCTCCTCCAGCAGCGCGCCCAGGCTGGTGATGGCGGGGCGGAGGTTGAACGCGGCCAGCACGATGCCGACGACGAGCAGCCGCGTCCGCCACGCGCGCGTGGCACCGGCCCCGGGGACGGGCCGGGCCTCGGACGCGGCCGGTGTGCGTACGGTCGTGGACGTGGACGTCCGGGGTTCCTCGCCAGTCATGACGCCCATCATAGAATCATGGGATGATTGGTTGTCCATGCCGAGGCCGCCGCGCGGCACCGCTGTCGTGCGAAGGTGTGTCATGCCGCTGAGCCATCCCCGTCGTTCGGCCCTGTCCGAGCAGGTCATCGCCGCGCTGCGGGCCCAGATCACCTCGGGCGAGTGGCCGGTCGGCGCGCGCATCCCCACCGAGCCGGAGCTGGTGGAGCAGTTGGGAGTGGCCCGCAACACGGTCCGCGAGGCCGTCCGCGCGCTGGCGCACAACGGGCTGCTGGACATCCGCCAGGGCTCGGGCACGTACGTGGTGGCCACGAGTGAGCTGGCGGGCGTGATGCACCGCCGCTTCGCCGACGCCGATCCCCGGCACATCGCCGAGCTGCGGTCGACCCTGGAGTCGGCGGCGGCGCGGCTGGCCGCCGAGCGGCGCACGGAGAAGGACCTCAAGCAGATCGACATCCTGCTGCTGCGCCGGGAGGAGGCCTGGGAGTCGGGTGAGGCGGAGGCGTTCGTGGCGGCGGACGCCACGTTCCACCTGGCGGTCGTGGCCGCCTCGCACAACGACGTGATGACCGCGATGTACGCGGACCTGGGCGAGGTGCTGCGGGACTGGCTGCGCGGCGACGTGGGCGGGGGCATGTCCCCCAAGACGCACATGGACCACGGCCGGCTGGTGGACGCGATCCGCGCGGGCGACGCGGCGACGGCGGCCGAGGAGGCCGCCGCCTATCCGTTCGTGTGCCGTCCGGGACTGTTCGGTCCGCCCCGGGTGGCCGACCCGCACCGGGCCGGCGGCACCACTGAGCCGTTCGGGTGACAACGCGAAGGCCCGCGCCCCGTACGGGGTGCGGGCCTTCGGCAAGGCGTCCGGTCAGGCGCCGACGGCGTGCAGACCGCCGTCCACGTGGACGATCTCGCCCGTGGTCTTCGGGAACCAGTCGCTCAGCAGGGCGACGACGCCCCGGCCGGCCGGCTCCGGGTCCTTCAGGTCCCACTCCAGCGGGGCGCGGGTGTCCCACACGGAGGCCAGCTCACCGAAGCCCGGGATGGACTTGGCGGCCATGGAGCCGATCGGGCCCGCGGAGATCAGGTTGCAGCGGATGTTCTGCTTGCCCAGGTCACGGGCCATGTAGCGGCTGGTGGCCTCCAGCGCGGCCTTGGCCGGGCCCATCCAGTCGTACTGCGGCCAGGCGTACTGCGCGTCGAAGGTGAGACCGACGACGGAGCCGCCGTTCTGCATCAGCGGCAGGCAGGCCATGGTCAGCGACTTCAAGGAGTACGCCGAGACGTGCATGGCGGTGGCGACCGACTCGAACGGCGTGTTCAGGAAGTTGCCGCCGAGCGCGTCCTGCGGGGCGAAGCCGATGGAGTGGACCACGCCGTCGAGGCCGCCCAGCTCCTCGCCGACGACGTCGGCCAGGCGCCCGAGGTGCTCGTCGTTGGTGACGTCGAGCTCGATGACCTTGGTGGGCTTGGGCAGCTTCTTGGCGATGCGCTCGGTCAGGGTGGGCCGCGGGAACGCGGTCAGGATGATCTCGGCGCCCTGCTCCTGGGCCAGCTTGGCGGTGTGGAAGGCGATGGAGGACTCCATCAGCACACCGGTGATCAGGACGCGCTTGCCCTCGAGGATTCCGCTCATGGTGTTCAGTGACCCATTCCCAGTCCGCCGTCAACGGGAATGACGGCTCCAGTGATGTACGAGGCCTCGTCCGAGGCGAGGAACCGCACCGTCGCGGCGATCTCCTCGGGCTGCGCGTACCGGGCGAGCGGCACCTGCGCGAGGATCTTCGTCTGCTGCTCGTCGGTGAGCGCCTTGGTCATGTCGGTGTCGACGAAGCCGGGCGCGACGACGTTGAAGGTGATGTTGCGCGAGCCCAGCTCGCGGGCGAGGGAGCGCGCGAAGCCGACCAGGCCGGCCTTGGAGGCGGCGTAGTTCGCCTGCCCCGCGGAGCCGAGCAGTCCGACCACCGAGGAGATCAGGACGACGCGGCCCTTCTTGGCGCGCAGCATGCCGCGGTTGGCGCGCTTGACGACCCGGAAGGTGCCGGTGAGGTTGGTGTCGACGACCGAGGTGAAGTCCTCCTCGGACATGCGCATCAGGAGCTGGTCCTTGGTGACACCGGCGTTGGCCACGAGCACCTCGACGGTGCCGTGCGCCTCCTCGATCTCCTTGTAGGCCTGCTCCACCTGCTCGGGGTCGGTGATGTCGCACTTGACGGCCAGGAAGCCGGCCGGCGGCTCCCCCGAGCGGTACGTGATGGCGACCTTGTCGCCGGCGTCGGCGAACGCGCGGGCGATGGCGAGGCCGATGCCCCGGTTGCCTCCGGTGACGAGAACCGAGCGGCTCAACGGATCACCCTTTCGATAGCGGTCTGGTGCACCGCCCGGACACCTGGACGACAGGCGGCTACCCCGAAAACCTATCGGTCCCGGTCCGTCCCGGGACATTGGGGCACCGACAGTGGCGCTCGTGGCCTCCTGTCGGGTTCCTACAGTTCGTGGCCCGGTCGGTCCACCATGCCCGGTGCGTGGGCCGACAGCCCTTCGGCGCGAGCGGTCCCGAGCATCCTGCCGTCGTAGGTCACTACGGCGGTCAGATCGTCCCTCAGGGAGAGGGCACTGGCCACGTGGATCGCGTCCGACGTCCTCAGGCGTCCGACCAGCAGGCCCGCCGCGTCACGTACCTCTCGGGTGAGGAGGATCTCGGTGATCCGGGCGTCCAGGTCCTCCATGGCCTTCGGGAAGTGCCCCATGAGGTCCAGGGTCCGTACGGTCTCCACGAAGCCGAGCGTGCCGGTGGCGAGCGGCTCCGTGGCCCGCTCCTGGAGGAAGGCGTCCGGCGCGCCCCGGTGACCGCGCCGGGTCATCCAGGTGACCGGCGCGGACGTGTCCAGGTAGATCAACGGTCGTCCTCTTCGCGCTCGACCAGCAGGAGCGCCACGGGGTCGACGTCTTCCGGCACCTCGTAGTGCGGCATGCCGTGGCGCTCGGCGGCGGTGACCGGCTTCAGCCTGATCTTCCCCTGCGCCACCAGGTGGGCGTACCGCTCCATGGGGCTGCCGGCCGGTGACAGTACCGCGATCACGTTGCCGTGCCGGGTGACCTCGATCGCCTCTCCCTTCTCGACCCGGGCGAAGACCGCGCTGGGGTTGTACGAGAACTCGCGCACGGAGATGGTGCTCATACCGGGTCCCCTCTCCTACGGCAGAGAAATTGTGCGTACGTCTCCTCGATCGCACCCACATCAACCTGATGGTGTGGGCAGCACACACTCCGCCCACACGGTCTTGCCCGGCCCTCTCCGCCCGTCCACACCCCAGCGGTCGGCAACGGCCTCCACGAGGAGCAGCCCTCTGCCTCCGTCGGTGTCCGCGGAGGGCCCGACCGTCGGCTCGGGAAGTTCCGGGCGCCCCGGGTGGGTGTCGGACACCTCGACGCGGACGAGTCCCGCGGGCCGGTCGTACGTGAGCCGCAGCTCGAAGTCGCGTCCCGGGACGCGGCCGTGGAGGACCGCGTTGGCGGCGAGTTCGGCCACGACGAGGGTGACGGTGTCGGAGGCCGGGCTGCCGTAGGGCAGGTCCCACAGGTCGAGCCGGTGGGTGGCGAGTCTGCGGGCGAGACGCGCGCCCCGGCGTGTGGCGGAGAAGCGTTGGGCGAACACACTTACGGTTACTTCCTCTTGGGCATTCTGTGTCGGCATGAGCCCAGCGTTCCGGCCCCCTCCCGGCCCTCAACAGGTACGACACCCATACAGGCGTGGCTGTATCGGTGCACACTCTGAACCGGGTGGGTAACTCCCCGTGACCCTGGGCGGGTCGGGCGGGGTTGAGCGAGGCGTGAAAGCGCGGACACGGGAGGCACGCGGCGATGAGGGCGGATCACGGTGGAGGCGGAAACGGCGGCGCGAATGGCACGGAGGCGGAACTCTCCGACAGTCTCAAGACCTTCGGCGCGGTCCTCAAGGCCCTGCGCGAGGAGTCCGGCCTGACGCAGGAGGAGTTCGCGCTGCGGGTGCGGTACTCGGCCGCGTACGTCGCCAAGATCGAGCAGGGGAAGCGGTTCCCGCCGGCGGACCTGCCCGCGCGGGCGGAGGAGGTCCTGGGGCAGGTCGCGGCCAAGGTCCTCACGGCGGCGGCGAAGAGCCTGACGAGGAGGGCGGGGCTGGCGTCGTGGTTCCGACAGTGGGCGGGGATCGAGGAGGAGACGATCTCCTTGTACGCGTACGAGTGCCGGGCTGTTCCCGGGCTGTTGCAGCCGGAGGGATACATCCGGGCGGTGTTCGATCGGCGGTTGCCACCTGCCTCCGAGGAGCAGATCGAACGTGAGGTCGCGGCTCGGCTCGACCGTCAGCAGCTCATTTCCACCAGGCAGAACACCGCGTTCAGCTTCGTCATCGAACAGAGCATCCTGGAGCGGCGCATGGGAGGGTGCGACGTCACAAGGCAGGTCATCGATCACCTTCTTGAGATGGGCATCCGGCGCAATGTCGAGATTCAGGTCATGCCCAGCCTCCAGGAGGACCATTGCGGCATCGACGGTCAGATGTACCTGGCCGAGACTCCTTCTCATCAGTGGGTCGGGTACACCGAGGGACAGCGGTCAAGCACACTGATCTCTACGCCCAAAGACGTCAGTGTCCTGCTCCAGCGCTATGGCAAGCTGCGTTCCCAAGCCCTGGACTGCCGGGCTACCGTGAAGCTGCTGGAACAGATGCGAGGAGTCCTATGAGCACTATCGATGAACCGCACTGGTTCAAGAGCAGTTACAGCGGCAGCGAGGGTGACAACTGCGTCGAGGTCGCCATGCGCCCCGAGGCCATCCACATCCGCGACTCCAAGGACAAGCGCATCCGTCCTCTCGTCGTCACGCCGACCGCATGGGTGGCGTTCGCGGCACTCGCGGCCGACGCGTCGCTGGACGACTGAGTTCGCGTCGTACGTGACGTCAGTGGGTGGGTACGGGAGTTGTTCCCGTACCCACCCGTTGGTCTGTTTTCCGGGTCAGGGGAGCTCGAGAGCAAGTCATGGTTCACTGCCTCCGACGGCCACCACAGGCAAGCCCCCGAAGGGATCTCCACCCGTGCCCCATGAAGTCGATCAGTCGTTTCTGGCACTGCCGCTAAGGGCCCTCGCCGACGCCGCGCTCGCGCGGGCGCGGTCGCTCGGGGCGGAGCACGCGGACTTCCGTCTGGAGCGGGTGCGCAGCGCGTCCTGGCGGTTCCGGGACGCCAAGCCGGCCGGGTCGTCGGACACCACCGACCTCGGCTACGCGGTGCGGGTGGTGCACGGCGGGACCTGGGGGTTCGCCTCCGGAGTGGATCTCACGCTCGACGCCGCCGCCAAGGTCGCCTCGCAGGCCGTCGCGATGGCGAAGCTGTCCGCGCAGGTGATCCGGGCGGCCGGGTCGGACGAGAGAGTGGAGCTGGCCGACGAGCCGGTGCACTCCGAGAAGACGTGGGTGTCGTCGTACGAGATCGATCCGTTCGCCGTGCCCGCCGAGGAGAAGGCCGGGCTGCTGGCCGAGTGGAGCGCGCGGCTGCTGGCGGCGAACGGGGTGGACCATGTCGACGCCTCGCTGCTCACCGTGCACGAGAACAAGTTCTACGCCGATACGGCCGGGACCGTGACGACGCAGCAGCGGGTGCGGCTGCATCCGGTGTTCACGGCCGTGTCCGTCGACGGCTCCAGCGGTGAGTTCGACTCCATGCGCACGATCGCGCCGCCGGCCGGCCGGGGCTGGGAGTACCTGACGGGCACCGGCTGGGACTGGGACGACGAGCTGGGGCGGATTCCGGAGCTGCTCGCCGAGAAGATGCGCGCGCCGAGCGTCGAGCCGGGGCTGTACGACCTGGTGGTGGACCCGTCCAACCTGTGGCTGACCATCCACGAGTCCATCGGGCACGCCACCGAGCTGGACCGCGCGCTCGGCTACGAGGCGGCCTACGCCGGGACCTCGTTCGCCACCTTCGATCTGCTGGGCAAACTGAAGTACGGCTCCGAGCTGATGAACGTCACCGGTGACCGCACCGCCGAGCACGGGCTCGCCACGGTGGGCTACGACGACGAGGGCGTCGAGGCGCAGTCCTGGGACCTGGTGAAGGACGGCACGCTGGTCGGCTACCAGCTGGACCGGCGGATCGCGAAGCTGACCGGGTTCGAGCGGTCCAACGGGTGCGCGTTCGCGGACTCCCCCGGCCATGTGCCGGTGCAGCGCATGGCCAACGTGTCGCTGCGGCCGGATCCGGCGGGGATGTCGACGGAGGACCTGATCGGGGGCGTGGACCGGGGCGTCTACGTCGTCGGTGACCGGTCGTGGTCGATCGACATGCAGCGGTACAACTTCCAGTTCACCGGGCAACGGTTCTACCGCATCGAGAACGGGCGGCTGGCGGGGCAGCTGCGGGACGTCGCCTACCAGGCCACGACCACCGACTTCTGGGGTTCCATGGCGGCGGTCGGGGGTCCGCAGACGTACGTCCTGGGCGGCGCCTTCAACTGCGGCAAGGCCCAGCCGGGGCAGGTCGCGGCGGTCTCGCACGGCTGCCCGTCCGCGCTCTTCAAGGGAGTCAACATTCTGAACACGACGCAGGAGGCCGGGCGATGAGCGCGCGTACCACCAAGCCGCACGAGATCGTCGAGCGCGCTCTGGAGCTGTCCCGGGCCGACGGCTGTGTCGTGATCGCGGACGAGGAGTCCACCGCCAATCTGCGCTGGGCGGGCAACGCGCTCACCACGAACGGTGTCACGCGCGGGCGCACGCTCACCGTGATCGCCACGGTGGACGGCGCGCAGGGCACGGCCTCCGGGGTGGTGTCCCGCTCCGCGGTGACCGTGGACGAGCTGGAGCCGCTGGTGCGGGCCGCCGAGGCCGCCGCGCGGGGGGCTGGTCCGGCCGAGGACGCGCAGCCGCTGGTCACGGGGGTGGTCCCGTCGCCCGAGTTCACTGAGGCGCCGGCCGAGACCTCCTCCGCGGTGTTCGCCGACTTCGCCCCGGCGCTGGGCGAGGCGTTCGCACGCGCGCGTGCCGGTGGCCGGGAGCTGTACGGCTTCGCCAACCACGAGCTGGTCTCCAGCTATCTCGGCACCTCGGCGGGGCTGCGGCTGCGGCACGACCAGCCGAACGGCACGCTGGAGCTGAACGCCAAGTCGCCGGACCGTACGCGGTCGGCGTGGGCGGGGCGCTCCACGCGGGACTTCAAGGACGTCGACCCGGCGGCGCTCGACGCGGAGCTGGCCGTGCGGCTGGGCTGGGCGGAGCGGCGCCTGGAGCTGCCCGCGGGCCGGTACGAGACGCTGCTGCCGCCGACCGCGGTGGCGGACCTGCTGATCTACCAGCTGTGGTCGGCCTCGGGGCGGGACGCGACCGAGGGGCGCACGGTGTTCTCCAAGCCGGGCGGCGGCACCCGGGTCGGCGAGCGGCTGACCGAGCTGCCGCTGACCCTGCGCAGCGACCCGGACGAGCCGGGTCTGGAGTCGGCGCCGTTCGTGATCGCGCATTCCTCGGGCGGTGACCAGTCGGTGTTCGACAACGGGCTGCCGCTGGCGGCCACCGACTGGGTGCGCGAGGGCGAGCTGAACCGGCTGACGACCAGCAGGCACGGCGCGGGCCTGACCGGTCTGCCGGTGGCTCCCGGGATCGACAACCTGATCCTGGACGGCGGCGGCGACCGGTCCCTGGAGGACATGGTCGCGGCCACGGAGCGCGGGCTGCTGCTGACCTGCCTGTGGTACATCCGCGAGGTCGACCCGGCGACGCTGCTGCTCACGGGGCTGACCCGGGACGGCGTGTACCTCGTCGAGAACGGCGAGGTCACCGGTGAGGTGAACAACTTCCGGTTCAACGAGTCGCCGGTGGACCTGCTCGGCCGGGCCACCGAGGCGGGCCGTACGGAGAAGACGCTGCCCAGGGAGTGGGGCGACTGGTTCACCCGGGCCGCGATGCCGGCGCTGCGCGTCCCCGATTTCAATATGAGCTCGGTCAGCCAGGGCGTATAACCTCGTAGGCGTCGTAATCGGCGGTCACCCGACCGGCCGAAGATCATCAAGGAGACACGAGAACCGTGACGGACATCGTCGACGAGCTGAAGTGGCGCGGGCTGTTCGCCCAGTCCACCGACGAGGACGCTTTGCGCAAGGCGCTCGCGGACGGTCCCGTCACGTTCTATTGCGGTTTCGACCCGACCGCGCCGTCCCTGCACGTGGGGCACCTGGTGCAGGTACTCACCCTGCGCCGGCTCCAGCAGGCCGGCCACCGGCCGCTGGCGCTGGTCGGCGGCGCCACGGGGCAGATCGGCGACCCGCGTCCGACCGCCGAGCGCACGCTGAACCCGCCGGAGACCGTCGCCGGCTGGGTCGAGCGGCTGCGCGGCCAGATCGAGCCCTTCCTGACCTTCGAGGGCGAGAACGCGGCCCAGATGGTCAACAACCTCGACTGGACGCAGAACCTGTCCGCGATCGAGTTCCTGCGGGACATCGGCAAGCACTTCCGCGTCAACAAGATGCTGACCAAGGACTCCGTGGCCCGGCGTCTGGAGTCCTCCGAGGGCATCAGCTACACGGAGTTCAGCTACCAGCTGCTGCAGGCCATGGACTTCCTCCAGCTGTACCGGCGCCACGGCTGCACGATGCAGCAGGGCGGCAGCGACCAGTGGGGCAACCTCACGGCGGGTCTCGACCTGCTCCACCGGCTGGAGCCGGACGCCTCCGTCCACGCCTACGCGACGCCGCTGATGACCAAGGCGGACGGCACCAAGTTCGGCAAGACCGAGGGCGGCGCCATCTGGCTCGACCCGGAGATGACGACGCCGTACGCGTTCTACCAGTTCTGGCTGAACACGGACGACCGGGACATCTCGGGCTACATGCGGATCCTGTCCTTCAGGTCCCGTGAGGAGTTGGAGGAGCTGGAGCGGCAGACGGAGGAGCGTCCGCAGGCCCGTACCGCCCAGCGCGCGCTGGCCGAGGAGCTGACGACGCTGGTGCACGGCGCCGACCAGACGGCCGCCGTGATCGCCGCGTCCAAGGCCCTCTTCGGGCAGGGCGAGCTGGCGGAGCTGGACGACCGGACGCTGGCGGCGGCGCTCTTCGAGGTGCCGCACGTCAAGGTGGCCGAGCTGGGTCCGGTGGTCGACCTGTTCGCCGAGGTCGGTCTGGTGCCGAGCAAGTCGGCCGCGCGGCGCACGGTGAAGGAGGGCGGCGCCTACGTGAACAACGTCAAGGTCACCGCCGAGGACGCCGTCCCCGCCGGGGAGGACCTGCTGCACGGGCGCTGGCTGGTCCTGCGCCGGGGCAAGAAGAACCTGGCGGCGGTGGAGGTCACGGCCGGCTGAGCCGAGGCGCTGGTGCGGGGCGGTTTCCGGCGTGCGCCGGAGGCCGCCCCTTCGCCGTACGCCGGAAACCGCCTCGTCGTACGCCGTCGTCGCCGGGTCAGGCCCGCCGCCGCTCGTGCTTCCTGCGCTTCATCGCGGTGTACAGCATCTCCGCGAGCAGGACGACGACGATCGCCGCGCCCAGTTGGAAGATGTGCCGGCCCCAGTCGATGCCCCGCGTCTCCTCGATCCCGAAACCCCGCGCGAGGGCGTTGCCCGCGACGGCGCCGATCATGCCGCAGATGGTGGCCAGCCACAGCGGGATGTGCTGTTTGCCGGGGATCACCGCCTTGGCGATCAGACCGAGCACGAATCCCACGATGATCGCCCACAACCAGCCCATGGCTGCCTCCTCGTACGGCTCGACGCGAGCATTACGGCCAGTGTCGGCCGAGACGCGGTACGCCGCATGTCGGACCTGCCGTACGTGCTACGGCGCAGGCGGGGCGCCGCGGGGCGGGGCGACCCGCTCTCGTGGCCCGGCCGGGCGCGGCGTAACGTGGACATGTCCGGACCCGGCGTCACGGGACGGTGCGCCGGCCGGTCAGGTACAGGGAAGGTCCGATGCGGGCGGATGGTGGAATGTGATGCGGAAGCAGCATGGCGGCGGCAGCGTCCAGGTGTTCCGGATCACCGGCGCCCGGGCGGGCCTCCATGACGACGTGCGGGCGAGGCAGCGCCGGTACGTGATCTCGATGATCGTCCGTACGATCTCGGTCATCCTCGCGGCGACGCTGTGGAACGTGGAGCGGCACGTCGCGATCGTGGCGCTGGTGCTCGGGATGGTCCTGCCGTACATCGCGGTGGTGATCGCCAACGCCGGGCGCGAGAACGCGCCGTCACTGCCGTCGACCTTCGTGACGACGCCGATGAGGCCGATGATCGCATCGCCGCGGACGAATGACGGTTCCGCGGAACCCGATGCGGAAGATGCGGCGTCACAGGCGGTGCCGGACGCACGAACGGAGCGGCCCGAGCGGTCGTGAAGATCGGGGGTGAGGGGAAACCGTGTCAAGCGGAAGGCGCTTCCCCGCCAAGCTCAAGATTTGCTCAGATCAATCATGTGCGTACGGTCCCGGGGGCGAGGTGTCCCGTGACATACTTCGTACGCGCTCCGCATCCCCCGTCGGAGCGACGGACCGACGCCGGGCAGCTCCCCCCGTGGCTGCTCGGCGTCGCCTTTTCCCCGGCATTTCGCACTGCGCCGGTCGGGTTAGGGTCGGCGGTGTGATGGTCCCTGATCCCGAGACGCCGATCTGTTCCGCCAAGGGTTGTCGCACCGCCGCCGTGTGGGTGCTCGCCTGGAACAATCCCAAGCTGCACACCCCCGAGCGCCGCAAGACCTGGCTCGCCTGCGAGGAGCACCGCGAGCATCTGTCGCAGTTCCTCGGGGTCCGGGGTTTCCTGAAAGACGTCGTCCGGTTCGAGGAGTGGGAGGCTCCGGAAGGGGCCTAGCCCGCTCAGCCCCCGATGGCGGACATCGGCCTGTCCGGCTGGACGAAGGCCGGGTCGTCCAGGCCCGCGCCCGCCTTCTTGCCCCACATGGCCAGCTTCCAGATGCGGGCGATCTCCTCGTCGGGGGCGTCGGAGCGCAGGGCCGCGCGCAGGTCGGTCTCCTCGGTGGCGAACAGACAGGTGCGCACCTGTCCGTCGGCCGTGAGGCGGGTGCGGTCGCAGGCGCGGCAGAAGGGGCGGGTGACGGAGGCGATGACGCCGACGCGGTGCGGGCCGCCGTCGACCAGCCAGCGCTCGGCCGGTGCGGAGCCGCGCGCCTCGTCGCCCTCGGCGGTCAGCTCGAAGCGGGTGCGCAGGGAGGTGAGGATGTCCCCTGCGGTGATCATGCCCTCGCGCTTCCAGCCGTGCTGGGCGTCCAGGGGCATCTGCTCGATGAAGCGCAGCTCGTAGTCGTGCTCCACGGCCCAGGCGAGGAGGTCGGGGGCCTCGTCGTCGTTGAGCCCCGGCATCAGGACCGAGTTGACCTTCACCGGGGTCAGACCGGCCTCGCGGGCCGCGTGGAGGCCGTCGAGGACGTCCTGGTGGCGGTCGCGGCGGGTGAGGGTCTTGAAGACGTCCGGGCGGAGCGTGTCCAGGGAGACGTTGACCCGGTCCAGGCCCGCCTCCTTCAGCGCGGGCGCGATGCGCCTCAGCCCGATACCGTTGGTGGTGAGCGACATCTGCGGACGGGGTTCCAGGGCGGCGACGCGCTCGACGATGCCGACCAGGCCGGGGCGGAGCAGCGGCTCGCCGCCGGTGAAGCGGACCTCCTCGATGCCGAGGGAGGTGACGGCGATGTCGACGAGGCGGACGATCTCGTCGTCGGTGAGCAGGTCGGGCTTGGCCAGCCACTGCAGCCCCTCTTCGGGCATGCAGTAGGTGCAACGCAGATTGCACCGATCGGTCAGTGAGACCCTCAGATCGGTGGCCACTCGGCCGTAGGTGTCGATGAGCACGTGGCCCCCTCCCTCGACGCGGATCACTCGTGCCCGGCTGTCTGCGAGCCTACGTGACGCCACCGACAACCCATAGCGATCCGATGCGACGAGGGACGAACGGCCGCGTCGCAGGGACCTGCGGGGTCCCTGCGACGCGGCCGCGCGGGGTGCGGATCAGTGGGCTCCGGTGCCGGTCAGGGACCGGACCTCCAGCTCCGCGTACTTCTTGACGTCGGGCTCCTCCTTCGACAGGACGGTGCCGAGCCAGCCCATCAGGAAGCCGAACGGGATGGAGATGATGCCCGGGTTCTTCAGCGGGAACCAGGCGAAGTCGACGTCCGGGAACATCGCCTTGGGGTCGCCGGAGACGACGGGCGAGAACAGCACCAGGCCGACGGCGACGACGAGACCGCCGTAGATCGACCAGAGCGCGCCCTGGGTGGTGAACCGCTTCCAGAACAGGCTGTAGAGGATGGTCGGCAGGTTGGCGGACGCGGCGACCGCGAAGGCCAGCGCGACCAGGCCGGCCACGTTCAGGTCACGGGCGAGGGCGCCCAGCGCGATGGAGACGACGCCGATGGCGACGGTCGCCCAGCGGGCCGCCCGCATCTCCTCCTTCTCCGTGGCCTGCCCCTTGCGGATGACGTTGGCGTAGATGTCGTGCGCGAAGGAGGACGACGAGGCGAGGGTGAGTCCGGCGACCACCGCGAGGATCGTCGCGAAGGCGACCGCCGAGATGGTGGCGAGCAGGATGGCGCCCCAGGCCGAGTCGACGCCGCCCAGGTGCAGGGCGAGCAGCGGGGCGGCCGTGTTGCCGGACGGGTTGGAGGCGATGATCTCGTCCTGGGAGATCAGCGCGGCGGCGCCGAAGCCGAGGGCGATGGTCATCAGGTAGAAGCCGCCGATGATGCCGATGGCCCAGTTGACGGACTTACGGGCGGCCTTGGCGTTGGGCACCGTGTAGAAGCGGATCAGGATGTGCGGCAGACCGGCGGTGCCCAGCACCAGGGCGATGCCGAGGGAGATGAAGTCCAGCTTGGTGGTGCCGTCGGCGCCGTACTGCAGGCCGGGCTCGAGGAAGGCGTCGCCCTTGCCGCTGTTCTCGGCGGCGCTGCCCAGCAGGTCGGAGATGTTGAAGTTGAACTTCAGCAGCACCAGGAACGTGATGAGGATCGTGCCGCCGATGAGCAGTACGGCCTTGACCATCTGGACCCAGGTGGTGCCCTTCATACCGCCGATGGAGACGTACACGATCATCAGGAGGCCGACGAGGGCCACGATGAGGATCTTGCCCGCGTCGGAGGTGATGCCGAGCAGCAGCGAGACGAGGACGCCCGCGCCCGCCATCTGGGCCAGCAGGTAGAAGATCGACACGACGATGGTGGAGGTGCCGGCGGCGGTGCGCACCGGGCGCTGGCGCATGCGGTAGGCGAGGACGTCGCCCATGGTGTAGCGGCCGGAGTTCCGCAGCGGCTCGGCCACCAGGAGGAGCGCCACCAGCCAGGCGACCAGGAAGCCGATGGAGTACAGGAAGCCGTCGTAGCCGAAGAGGGCGATGGCGCCGGCGATGCCGAGGAAGGACGCGGCCGACATGTAGTCGCCGGAGACCGCGAGTCCGTTCTGGAAGGCGCTGAACTGGCGTCCGCCCGCGTAGAAGTCGGCGGCGTCCTTGGTCTGCCGGCCCGCCCAGACGGTGATGCCGAGGGTGGCGAGGACGAACAGCGCGAACAGGGTGATGATGAGTCCGCGGTGTTCGCTGGCCTCGTTCGCGGCGAGGGTGACATGGGTGATCGCGGGGCTCATGCGCCGCCCTCCATACGGGTCTTGATGGCCTCGGCCTTGGGGTCGAGCTTGGCGGCGGCGTGCCGGGAGTACCACCACGCGATGAGGAACGTGGTGACGAACTGCAAAACGCCGAAGACGAAGGCGACGTTGATGTTGCCGAACAGCTTGGCGCCCATGAAGTCGCCCGCGTAGTTGGAGAGCAGGACGTACAGCAGGTACCAGAGGATGAAGGCGACGGTCAGCGGGAAGGCGAAGGAGCGGTAGGAGCGGCGCAGTTCACCGAACTCAGCGCTCTCCTGCACCTCGGTGAACTCCTCGGGAGTGGGGAGTTTGTGTTGTTCTGTCGAGGGGGGCGGTGCTTCGGCGGCCACGGAGTCTCCTCGCGGTGCGGTTTCGGTTCGGGCGGGGACGAAAGGCGAGTGTCCTCGCGCTTCCTGCCCAAGGGCACGGCGCCACGCGAGGACCGGTTCAACTCTCCGCCGTTCTTTTCCCGTGGCGTTTTCCGAAGACGTAACCGGCCAAACATTGCTGGCCAGCGAGAGCGCGGGATAGCTTCACCCTGCACCACCCCGTCATGTACCTGCCCGAGCACCACCCTTGTGTCTCGGGCCGGTTTCGTTTCCGGATGATGTGGAGACCCCATGGCTCATCTGCGTTCCAGACGCCGGCTCGCCCTCGCCGTGCCCGTCGTGCTGTCCCTGACCGCCTCGCTCGGATTCCTGCCGGCGGCGGCCTCGGCGGCCCCGCGGACGGTGGCGGCCGAGCAGACGGCGGACGCGCCCGCCCTGGCGTACGTCGTCAACACCGAGGTGGACCGCCGCACGATCGCGTCGGTGAAGCGGGCGATCGCCGCGGCCGGCGGGAAGGTCGTGGTCACGTACGACCGGATCGGCGTCATCGTCGTCCACTCGGCGAACCCCGGCTTCGGCGAGGAGATCCGCGCGGCGCGCGGGGTCCGGTCGGCCGGCGCCACCCGTACCGCGCCGCTGACCGCGGCCGGGACGACGGACGAGGGCGCCGCCGACTTCATGAGCGCCGCCGAGGCCGCGCGGACGGAGGCCGCCTCCGCGCGGACCCCCGGCAGCGAGCCGCTCGAGGCCGACCAGTGGGACCTGCGGGCGATCGGCGCCGACCAGGCCGCGAAGATCAACGACGGCAGCCGCAAGGTGACCGTCGCCGTGATCGACACCGGCGTCGACGACACCCACCCGGACCTCGCCCCGAACTTCTCCGCCGCCCAGTCGGCCAACTGCGTCGGCGGCAAGGCGGACACCAGCGAGGGCGCCTGGCGCCCGTACACGGACGAGGACTACCACGGCACCCATGTGGCCGGTGAGATCGCCGCGGCGCGCAACGGCGTCGGCGTCGCCGGTGTCGCACCCGGCGTGAAGGTGGCCGGCATCAAGGTCAGCGACCCGGACAACGGCCTGTTCTACCCGGAGAACGTCGTCTGCGCGTTCGTGTTCGCCGCCGACCACGGCGTGGAGATCACGAACAACAGCTACTACGTCGACCCGTGGCTGTACAACTGCATGGACGACCCGGACCAGAAGGCGATCGTCGACGCGGTCAACCGGGCCCAGCTGTACGCGCAGAAGAAGGGCACCCTGCACCTCGCCTCGGCCGGCAACTCCAACCACGACCTGGCCTCCGACGCCATCGTCGACGACTCCAGCCCCGACGACTCCACACCGGTGACCCGCACCATCGACCCGCACGAGTGCTTCGACGTGCCGACCCAGCTGCCGGGCATCGTCACGGTCAGCGCGACGGGCGTGCAGAACCTCAAGTCGTACTACTCCACGTACGGCAAGGGCGTCGTCGACGTCGCGGCACCGGGTGGCGACCGCCGCTACCAGCTGCCGGACACGCCGTCGAAGGACGGCCGCATCCTGTCGACCATGCCGAACGGCGAGTACGCCTTCCTGCAGGGCACCTCGATGGCCTCGCCGCACGCCGCCGGTGTCGCCGCGCTGCTGAAGTCCGAGCACCCGCGGGCCACGCCCGCCCAGCTGCAGGCGCTGCTGAAGGCCCAGGCGGACAACCCGGGCTGCCCCGAGTCCTACGACCAGGACGGCGACGGCGCGCAGGACGCCACCTGCGAGGGCGGCAGCCGGGTCAACGGCTTCTACGGCTTCGGCATCGTCGACGCGCTGCGCGCCGTCGAGTGACCCGCACGGCCCCGCACTTCCCGCCCGCACCCGTGAACGAACTGGAGACTCCATGACAGCGTCCCACCCGCGTCACCGCCGCGCGCTCGCCGTCCCGGCCGGGATGGCCATGGCGACCGCGCTCGCCTTCCTGCCGAACACCGCGGCCACAGCCGCCCCGGCCCCCGAGCAGCCGACCGCGGTCTCCGCCGACGCCACCCCGCTCAGTTACGTGGTCAACGTCCGGGGCGGGCACGGCACGTCGGCGCACGTGAAGAAGGCGATCGGCGAGGCCGGCGGGACGATCGTGACGTCGTACGACAAGATCGGCGTCATCGTCGTCCACTCGTCGGACGCCGACTTCGCGAAGACCATCCGCACGGTGCGCGGAGTACAGTCGGCCGGTGCGACCCGCACCGCGCCGCTGCCGTCGGCGGTCACCACGGACACGGGCACCCCGAAGGCACTCAGCGCCTCCGAGATCGCCCGGGCCGAGTCCGCGGCGGCCGAGGGCCAGGACCCGCTCCAGGGCCTGCAGTGGGACCTGCCCGCCATCAAGGCGGACCAGGCGCACGAGAAGTCGCTGGGCAGCTCCGAGGTGACCGTCGCCGTCATCGACACCGGTGTGGACGACACGCACCCGGACATCGCGCCCAACTTCGACCGGGCCGCGTCGGTCAACTGCGTGTCGGGCAAGCCGGACACCAGCGACGGCGCCTGGCGGCCGGGCGCGGAGGAGAGCCCGCACGGCACGCACGTCGCCGGTGAGATCGCCGCCGCGAAGAACGGCGTCGGCATGACCGGTGTCGCGCCGGGCGTGAAGGTCTCGGGCATCAAGGTGTCCAACCCGGACGGTTTCTTCTACACCGAGGCCGTGGTGTGCGGCTTCGTATGGGCGGCCGAGCACGGGGTCGACGTCACCAACAACAGCTATTACACCGACCCCTGGTACTTCAACTGCACGAACGACCCGGACCAGAAGGCGCTCGTCGAGGCCGTCACCCGGGCGTCGAAGTACGCGGAGCGCAAGGGCGCGGTGAACGTGGCCGCGGCCGGCAACGAGAACTACGACCTCGCGGCCGACGAGATCACCGACCCGGTCTCCCCGAACGACTCCACCCCGTCGGACCGGGTGATCGACCCGTCCGAGTGCTACGACATCCCGACCCAGCTGCCGGGTGTGGTGACGGTCGCGGCGACCGGTGCGAAGGGCCTGAAGTCGTCGTTCTCCAACTACGGGCGGGGTGTCGTCGACATCGCCGCGCCGGGCGGTGACTCGACGAAGTACCAGACGCCGGAGCCGCCCGCCACCAGCGGTCTGATCCTGGGCACGATGCCCGGCGGGTCGTGGGGCTACATGGCGGGTACGTCGATGGCGTCCCCGCACGTCGCGGGCGTCGCCGCACTGATCAAATCGACGCACCCGCACGCCTCGCCGGCGCTGGTGAAGGCCCTGCTGTACGCGGAGGCCGACGCCACCGCGTGCACGGACCCGTACGACATCGACGGTGACGGCAAGGCCGACGCGGTGTGCGAGGGCCCGAAGAACCGCAACGGCTTCTACGGCTGGGGCATGACCGACGCGCTGGACGCGGTGACGCGGTAGTCGCGCGGGAGCGGTGAGCGCAGGGGGCCGGGCGATCGCGCCCGGCCCCTTTCGCGGCATAGTGCGGGCATGACCGATCTCGCCTCCGTCTGGTCCGCCCTGGGCGGCGCTCCCGCCCTCCTCGCGCGCGTGTCGGCCGTCGAACGGCCCGGTGCGCTCCCTTCCCGCCTGCCCGTACGGGGGTTGGCGCGCGCCTGTGCGGGCGCGTGCGCGCTGGCCGCCGCCGAACTGGGGGCACGGCGGACGGGCGGCGAGGTGCCGGCGGTGCGGGTGGACGACGGGGCGGTGGCCACGGCGTTCGTCAGCGAGCGGCATCTGCTGGTCGACGGGCGGGCCCCGGAGACCTTCGCGCCGCTGTCGCGGTTCTGGCGCACGGCCGACGGATGGGTGCGCACGCACGCCAACTATCCGCACCACCGGGCCCGGCTGCTGTCCGCGCTGGGCGTGCCGGAGGACTCGGGGGCGGTGGCGGCGGCGCTCGCGGAGCGCTCCGCGCGTGAGGTCGAGGAGGCGGTGTACGCGGCAGGAGGGCTCGCCGTCGCCCTGCGGACGCCCGAGGAGTGGGCGGCGCACCCACAGGGCGTGGAGGTGGGGAAGCGGCCCCTCGTGGAGCGCGAGCGGCTGGACTCGGCCCCCGCGCGGGTGCTCGCTCCGGTGGGCCGGGATCCGCTGCTGCCCGCGGCGGGGCTGCGGGTGCTGGATCTCACGCGGGTGATCGCGGGCCCGGTCGCCACCCGCACGCTCGCCCTGCTCGGTGCGGACGTGTTGCGCGTGGACGCGCCGGGGCTGCCCGAACTCGCCGACCAGCACGCCGACACGGGCTTCGGGAAGCGGTCGGCGCTGCTGGATCTTTCGACCGGCCGCGATGTGTTCGAGGAGCTGCTCGCGACGGCGGACGTGGTGGTGACGGGGTACCGTCCGGGCGCCCTGGACCGCTTCGGTCTGACGCCCGGGGCGCTGGCCGGGCGGCGGCCGGGGGTGGTGGTGGCCCAACTGTCGGCGTGGGGCGCGTACGGGCCGTGGGGCGGGCGGCGTGGCTTCGACAGTCTGGTGCAGGTGGCGACGGGGGTCGCGGCGGCCGAGAGCGGTGCTTCGGCGGGGCGGCGGCCGGGGGCCCTGCCCGCGCAGGCGCTCGACCATGGCACCGGATACCTGTTGGCGGCGGGGGTGTTGCGGGCGCTCGGCGAGCAGGTGGAGGTGGGTGGGAGCAGGGTGGTGCGGGTGGCGTTGGCGCGGACTGCGGGGTGGTTGCTGGAAGGTGCGGTGCCCGGGCCCGCCGAGCCTTCCGGTGACGTGCCCGTCGGGCGGTGGCTCGCGGAGCGGGACAGTCCGCTGGGGAGGCTGCGGTACGCGTTGTCGCCTGTGGTGTTCGACGGTGGGCCGCGTGACTGGGCGCGGGCGCCGGGGTGTTGGGGAAGCGATCCGGCCCGGTGGGTCCGAGGGACCGCGCGGGGTGTCACTCACCGGCGTTGACGGGTGTCTCCCCCACCGCCCACCCGTGCCGCCCTGGGGGTGCCTCCCATGCCTTCAACGCACTGGGGGAGGCACGATTGCCCGCAGTGGGGGCGGGAACTGCCCGCAGCGGGGCGGGAACCGCCCTCACCTACGGCAGGACGGTCGGCTTCACCCCCGTACTTGCCCGCTTCTGTGGGGCCTTGTGAAGATCCTGGGGTGAGTTCGATGAGGATCAGGGTCAAGGCGGACGGTGCGCACAGGGGTGGGCGGGGGCGGGCCGTCGCCGTGCTCGTGCTGGTGGCGCTCGGGGCGGTGATACCGCTGTCCGGGCCGGCGCCCGCGTTGCACGGCACCGGGGAGGCCGACGCGCCCGGCACCGGTGGCATAGCCCTGCTGCGGACGGTGCTGTTCGCGGCGCTGTCCATACCCGTCGGCGAGTTGTTCGTGCGGCGGCTGGTCCGTTCCGTGCCCGGCGCTCCCCCTGCCGCGCCCCGCAGTTGGTCCACCGCGGCGAACTCCGTCGGCTTCGTGGCCGCCCTCGGGCTCGCCTCCGTCGTGGCCACCGGCAACCTGGTGCCCGGCGGCCTCGCCGACATCGACGTCGGCGGTCTCTACGACTCCAGGGACGGCAAACTCGCCCTCCTGGAGGTCAACGCCTTCCTCGCGGCGGCCCTGTGCGCGGCGTCCGGCCGTCCCGGCACCCAGGTGTGGCCGCTGGCCGCGGTGATCGTCGCGGAGGCGCTGCGCGCGCATCCGCCGACCGAGTACAGCCCGCTCATCGGCTCCGGGCTGACCCTGGTGCACCTGATCTGCGCGGCGCTCTGGACGGGCGGTCTGCTGCACGCGCTGCGCACCCTGCGGCTGTGGCGGGGAGCGGAGGCGGGCGCCGTGCTGCTGGGGCGCTACGCGCGCGTGGCGGCCGTGCTGCTCGTCGCCGTCACCGCGACGGGCGTGTGCAGTTCGCTGCGCCGGATGCCGCCGGAGACGATCCTGGAGCAGTTGACGGACACGGCGTACGGGCGTGTCCTGCTCGCCAAGGTGATCCTGACGGCCGGGGTCGCCGTCCTCGCCCTGTGGGCCCGCATCCGGCTGGCCCGCGCGCGGGACCCGCTGACCGCCTGCTCCCCCGCGCGGGCGGAGGTGTACGCGCTCGGCGTGGTGGTCGCGGTGTCGGGGCTGCTGACGGCGCTTCCGGTGCCGATCCGCTGGTGAACGGGCTTTCGCGACGCGTACGGACATTCCCGGCGTCCGCACGCGCGGGCCGTGCGGGAGGGCCTGGCGGTCGGCGGTGTCAGTCCCGGCCCGTATCCTCGTGAACCATGCTCGACGACCTCATGACCGCAGCGTCCTCCCCCACCGCGTGGCCGGCCGCGTACCCGCAGGGATACGCGGTCGTCGACGTGGAGACCACGGGGCTGGCCCGGGACGACCGCATCATCTCCGCGGCCGTCTACCGGCTGGACGCGCGCGGTGAGGTCGAGGACCACTGGTACACGGTGGTCAATCCGGAGCGGGACCCGGGCCCGGTGTGGATACACGGTCTGACGAGCGACGTACTCGAGGGAGCACCCCTCTTCCAGGACATCGCCGCGGAGTTCGCGACCCGGCTGGAGGGCCGGGTGCTGGTCGCGCACAACGCGGTCTTCGACTGGCAGATGATCGCCCGGGAGTACGCCCGCGCGCGGAGCGAGGCGCCGGTGAAGCAGCGGCTGTGCACCATCGCCCTCTCCAAGGAGCTGAAGCTTCCGCTGCCCAACCACAAGCTGGAGTCGCTCGCCGCGCACTTCGGTGTCGTACAGCGGCGGGCGCACCACGCGCTGGACGACGCGCGCGTGCTGGCGGAGGCGTTCCGGCCCAGTCTGCGGGCCGCGGCGGCGGGTGGCGTACGGCTGCCGCTGCTCGAGTGCCGGCCGCTGACCGAGTGGACGGACGGGCCCCGTACCGGGCAGCAGGCGGGTCCCGGCGGCTACCGGCCGGCCAGCTGGCGCCCGTCCCGCAAGCGGCCCGCGTGCCCGTACCCCAACCCGGGGCGGTACGAACCGGGCAAGCCGATCAAGCAGGGCATGCGGGTGGCGTTCTCCGGGGACACCTCGATCGAGCGGGACCTGCTGGAGGACCGCGCGACCGAGGCCGGGCTGCATGTCGCCGGCAGCCTGTCCCGGCTCACCAGCCTCCTCGTCACCAACGATCCGGACTCGGGCACGTCCAAGGCGGTCAAGGCCCGGCAGTACGGCACCCCGGTCGTCGACGAGGCCGCGTTCGGTCAGCTGCTCGGGAACGTCGAACCCGCGTCGGAGGACTGACCGGGAGACCGGGGCCCGACCGTACGGACGGGTGATCGGCGGGCGACTCGCCCGCTCGCCCGCCCTGTGGCCCATGGCGACCACATACGTCACGACTCCCGGCGACCTCGACGCCCGCAGGAACGGGCCGCCGGCGGGCAAGGCGGACCGTACGGTCCCGGTCGGCACCCGTTCGGCGCATTCGAGGGGCCGCTTCCTATGCCGGTGCCCCGACCTTGTCGACGATGCCCGCCTTGCCCTCGGCGCGGGCGCAGTGCGCGCCGCAGTACCAGTGGCCGTCGGCCTCGACACCCTGACCGATGATCTGCACCCGGCAGTGCTCGCAGATCGGGGCCATGCGGTGGATCGCACAGGCGAACGAATCAAAGACGTGACGAGCGCCGTCCCGGGTCTCCACGGTGAACGCTAGCGAGTAGTCATTCCCGCACACTTCGCAACGTGTCATAAGCATCATGGTCAGCCGCCGGGAAGGCACTCGCAAGCCGACAGCGCCACGCCGGCCATCCGTTCACGACGCGGCCCGCGAAGACGCCGCCCCGGCCGGCTCCGTGCCGACAGGGCGTACCGCTCCGCCCCTCGCGCCCACTGGGCGATCGACCGGGAACCGCGTGTCCCACGCTCCTGGACCTGGGACACGGCCCGCTGCCGGGCCGCCGGGATGACCCGACACCGTGTGCTTCGCCACGAGACCCGCACGCGCCGCCCGCGTGATCGGCCGCACCCCGGACGCCGGCATCCTCGTGTCCCGGGTGGCCGACGACGAGATCCACGGGAGCGACCCGCACCTGCGGCCCGCGCTGGAGCGACGCCGGCTCGGCCACGTCCTCGCTGTCGCCTGTGACCACCGGATCACCACCCGCGCGGGCAGGATCCGCGCCGGTGCCCTGGCCAGGACGATCCCGGAACGGGCCCGGCGGAAGCTTTCCGCCGGCGCCACCGCGCCCGCGCGGAGGGAAGGGCGGGGATCGTAGACCGGGTGTGAATGGACGTACCCGCCTGAATGCACCCCGCGACCGAGTTGTACGGTCGTGGGGTGTACCGCTTTCTGTTGTCCCGCCAGTGGGTGATCATCACGCTGGTCGCCCTGCTCCTCGTCCCCACGATGATCTGGCTGGGCTTCTGGCAGATGGACCGCCACGACGAGCGCGCCGCCCGCAACCGGCTGGTCGCCGACGCGCTGGCCGCCGATCCGGTGCCGGTGGAGCGGCTGGCCGCGCCGGGGGACGCCGTGACGCGCGCCGAGCGGTACCGCACCGTGACCGCCGAGGGGCGCTTCGACACGGATGACGAGGTCGTCGTCCGCCGTCGCACCAACGCCGACGACCGGGTCGGCTTCCACGTCCTCACCCCCTTCGTCCTCGACGACGGCAAGGTCCTGCTCGTCAACCGGGGCTGGATCCCCGCGGAGGCGGGCCGGACCACGTTCCCCGAGGTTCCCGCGCCGCCGCGCGGCGAGACCACGGTCAAGGGCCGGCTGATGCCCGACGAGACGACCGAGGCGAGCGGCATCAAGGACCTCGAGGGCCTGCCGGACCGGCAGATCATGCTGATCAACAGCGAGCAGCAGGCGGAGCGCCTCGGTGCTCAGGTGCTCGGCGGCTATGTGGCGCAGACGGCGCCCGAGCCGAAGGACGGCACCCCGGAGCGGCTCGGGGACCCCGGCAAGGAGAACGCGGCGCTGAACTACGCGTACGCCGTCCAGTGGTGGCTGTTCGCGGCGGCCGTGCCGGTCGGCTGGTTCGTGCTGGCCCGCCGCGAGGCCCTGGAGCGGACCCGGCCCGCGGCCGGGGAGGCGGACGCCGAGGAGACGGAACCGGCGGCGGTGTAGCCCTCCTCGGACCCCGGTGCGGTCTCCTCCGGTGACGGCGCGGCGGCGGCCGACGGTCCGTCACTCCCCCGGCTCCAGCCCTGATTGCCGCCCCGGCTGCCGGGAACCCGCACCCCGTGCACCGTATCGAGGACTACGCGCTCATCGGCGACGAACAGACCGCTGCCCTGGTGGGCGCGGACGGCTCGGTCGACTGGCTCTGCCTGCCCCGCTTCGACTCGGCGGCCTGCTTCGCGCGGCTGCTCGGGGACGAGGACAACGGGCACTGGCGCATCGCCCCGGCCGGCGCGGACCGGTACACCCGCCGCTCCTACCGCAAGGACACACTGGTCCTGGACACCGAGTGGGAGACCCCCGAGGGGGCGGTGCTGGTCACCGACCTGATGCCGCAGCGCCACCGCGCGCCGGACCTGGTGCGGATCGTGCAGGGCGTACGGGGCGAGGTGACCGTGCGCAGCACGCTGCGGCTGCGCTTCGACTACGGCTCGGTCGTGCCGTGGGTGCGCAAGGAGAACGGGCACCGGGTGGCGGTGGCCGGGCCGGACTCGGCGTGGCTGCGCAGCGTCCCGGACGTGGACACCTGGGGCGAGGACCGGTGCACCGTCTCCGAGTTCACGGTGCGGGAGGGCGAGCGGGTCGCGTTCGTGCTCACCTGGCACCCCTCCCACGAGCCGCGGCCCCCACTGGTCGACCCGCACTCCTCGCTGCGGCACAGCGTCGCGGACTGGCGCGCCTGGGCGGCCCGGTGCCGTTACGACGGCCCGCACCGGGACGAGGTCGTCCGGTCGCTGATCACCCTCAAGGCGCTCACCTACCGCCCCACCGGCGGCATCGTCGCCGCGCCCACCACCTCGCTGCCGGAGGAACCGGGCGGGGTGCGCAACTGGGACTACCGCTTCTGCTGGCTGCGCGACTCCACCCTGACCCTGAACGCGCTGCTGGCCGCCGGGTACCAGGACGAGGCGGAGGCCTGGCGCAACTGGCTGCTCCGCGCGGTCGCGGGCGATCCGGCGGACCTGCAGATCATGTACGGGCTCGCGGGTGAGCGGCGGTTGCCGGAGTTCGAGCTGCCGTGGCTGTCCGGTTTCGGCGGTGCCACACCCGTACGGATCGGCAACGCCGCCGTGAACCAGCTCCAGCTGGACGTGTACGGCGAGGTCATGGACTCCCTGGCGCTGGCGCGGAGTTCGGGGCTGTCCGCGCAGCCGGACGTGTGGGCGTTGCAGTCGGTGCTGATGGACTTCCTGCGCACGGCGTGGCGGCAGCCGGACGAGGGGCTGTGGGAGGTGCGCGGCGGCCGGCGCCACTTCGTGCACTCCAAGGTGATGGTGTGGGTGGCCGCCGACCGCGCGGTGCGCACGCTGGAGGGGCACCCGGACTTCGACGGGGACCTGGACGGCTGGCGCGCGCTGCGCGACGAGGTGCACCGGGAGGTGTGCGAGAAGGGGTACGACCCCGCGCGGAACACGTTCACGCAGTCGTACGGCTCCCGCGAACTCGACGCCGCGCTGCTGCTGATCCCCCGGGTGGGTTTCCTGCCGCCCGACGATCCCCGGGTGCTGGGCACCATCGACGCGGTCCGCGCGGAGCTGGGGCAGAACGGGTTCGTGCGCCGCTACACCCCGCAGGCCACGGCCGTCGACGGGCTGCCCGGCGGGGAGGGCACGTTCCTGGTCTGTTCGTTCTGGCTCGCGGACGCCCTGCACATGACCGGCAGGACGAAGGAGGCGCGCGAGCTGTTCGAACGGCTGATGGGGCTCGCCAACGACGTGGGTCTGCTGGCGGAGGAGTACGACCCGGTGGGCGGGCGGCTGCTGGGCAACTTCCCGCAGGCGTTCAGCCACATCGGCCTGGTGAACACCGCTCTCGCCCTGTTCGGGGACGAGGGGGCAGGATAGGGCCATGGATCTTGGACTGAAGGACCGGGTGTACGTCGTCACCGGGGCGACCCGCGGGCTGGGCAACGCCTCCGCGCGGGAGCTCGTCGCCGACGGCGCGAAGGTGGTCGTCACGGGACGGGAGGAGGAGACCGTCGCTCAGGCGGCGGCCGTGCTGGGTCCGGACGCGGTCGGGGTGGCCGTCGACAACGCCGACCCCGAGGCGCCGGCGCGGCTGATCGCCACCGCGCGGGAGCGGTTCGGGCGCTTCGACGGCATCCTCGTCAGCGTGGGCGGGCCGCCGCCGGGGTTCGTCTCCGACACCACCGACGAGCAGTGGCAGGCGGCGTTCGAGTCGGTGTTCCTGGGCGCGGTGCGGATGGCGCGGGCGTCCGCGGCGGAGCTGGGTGAGGGGGGTGTCATCGGGTTCGTGCTGTCGGGGTCGGTGCACGAGCCGATTCCCGGGCTGACCATTTCCAACGGTCTGCGGCCGGGGCTGGCCGGGTTCGCCAAGTCGCTGGCGGACGAGTTGGGGCCGCGGGGGATTCGGGTGGTGGGGCTGCTGCCCGGGCGCATCGATACGGACCGGGTGCGGGAGCTGGACTCGTTGTCGGCGGATCCGGAGGCTACGCGGCAGGCTGCGGAGTCGCGGATTCCGTTGCGGCGGTACGGGAGTCCTGCGGAGTTCGGGCGTGCGGCGGCGTTCTTGCTGTCGCCGGCGGCGTCCTATCTGTCCGGGGTGATGGTGCCGGTGGACGGTGGGGTGCGGCACGGGTTCTGACGCCCGGCCGTTTCACGGGTGCCCTGTGCTGGTGCGGAGCGGGGGTGGTCGCGCGGCCCGGCGCTTGCGGGGCGCCGTCGCGCCCACCCGTGCCGCCCTGCGGCACGACTGCCCGCGGTTACGGGGGGGGCAGGTCAGGTCACTCGTTCGGGGCGGTGTTTCACGGCTTGCAGGCGGGTCTCCGTGGGGAGGGTGGCGAGGCCTGCGGAGTCCCGGGCGTGGGTGAGGGGGCCCCTCGTCAGGGACTGCAGGGTGGTTCCGGGGTCGATGTGGGGTTGCAGGCGGAGGAGTACGCGGGCTCTGGGGGCGCCCCGGCGGCCGGTCAGGAGGACATGGGCCCGGGCTACGCCGTCCAGGTGGCTCGCCTCCTCGGCGAGTGCCTGTTCCAGGGCCCGCCCGCGCAGTGACGCGTCCTCGTCGTCGCCGGTGTCGACCCGTACCTCCGCCAGCCGTCGCCTGCGCAGCACCGCGAGCAGCCACCACAGGGAGAGCAGGACCAGGACGGCGAGAACGGCGATGACGACCGGCCACCACCAGCCGTCGTCCCGCCACCGGGTCCGCTCGGCCTCGTCCAGCAGCACGTCGTGCCGTCCGTCGTGCGGCCACCAGGAGGGCGCCGGCGCCCCCAGCCCGATCGCCAGCACGGACCCGCCGAGGACGACCAGCACCAGCCCCACGATTGCGAGCAGCACCCGGTTGACGCCCTTGAGCACCTCTACCGCCCCTTCCGGCCGGGCCGCCGTACACGCAGTGACAGCGAGGGCGGCCGGGCCAGGCCAAGACCTTCCACGGCGTCGTCGAGCACCGCGGCCAAGTCAGCCCGTACATCGTCCAGTTCACGGAAGTGCGCCACCGCGCGGACGTCCGCGCGACGGCGTCTCACCCTGACCCGCACCGACCGCACGCCGGCCACCTCCAGGGCCCGGTCCCGCAGCACCATGGCGGCGGCGTCCCGGTGCAGTCCCGCGCGGACGTCGGGATCCGTGGGACGCATCGGGAGCAGGGCGCGCAGGCCGGGGGTCAGGGCGAGCAGCAGCAGCCAGAGCCCGAGGGCGGTGGCGACACCGGCGCCGATCAGCACCCAGATGTCGTCCAGGGGCCGTTCCGCGAGTTGCCGGGCCAGTTCCCGGCGCCAGCCCAGCGCGGAGCGATGGGCCCGCACGGCGGCGACGTCGTACAGGAACGCGCCCGTGATCAGCAGGGTCAGCAGCGCGACCAGGCCCGCGGGGACCCGGCGGGCCGACCAGAAGCGCCGGTGCCCGCCGGAGCCGCCGGGCACCTCCGCGGGCGGCGGGTTCTTCTCCAGGACCGTGCCCCCGGGGTCGCTCATCGCGTCCTCCCCCGGGCCGCTTCCGGCGTGGCCGTCAGGTGCAGCCGCTCGACCAGGACGACGACCTCCGGTACGTGCATCCCCGCCAGAGCGCGCACCCGGTCGACCACCTGGCGCCGCACCCGCGCGCACCGGCCGCCGATGTCACCGGGGTAGTCGAGTTCGACGTGCACCCGGACCCGGGCGGCCTCATGGCGCACCACCACCGTGGCGTGCGGCGGAGCGGTGCCCGGCGGCAGGGGGCCGACCGCCTCGCGGGCCGCCTGCGAGGCGATCTTCGCGACCACCCGGTCGGCGATCCTGGTCGCCCCGCGCTCGCCGGGCGCGACGGCGGCCGGGCCCCGGCCGGGCTCGGCGATCGTGCTCATCGCCGTCACCGCCGCCGTTCGTCACGGGCTCGGAAGAAGTCGCCGAGTTCCAGGTCCCCCTCGAGGAACCGCCCGACGACGAACCCGACGGCACCCAGGGCCGCCACCAGCAGGAAAGCCCCGAATCCGCCGAAGTATCCGGCGAAACCCAACGCCATGCCGACGATCATGCCGACCACGGCCACGTTCATGGTGCGCTCCTCCGCTCACCGAGCCTCACTGAAGGCGTGTCTCCGGCTCCTCGTCCTCCTCCTCGGGCAGTTTCACGTCGCTCACCGCGATGTTGACCTCGACGACCTCCAGGCCGGTCATCCGCTCGACCGCCGCGATGACGTTCTCCCGTACGGCCCTGGCGACATCGGCGATGGACACGCCGTAGTCGATGACGATCTCCAGGTCGAGCGCGGTCTGCAACTCGCCCACCTCGGCCTTCACACCGCGCGTCACCGACTTCGAGCCGCCGGGCACGCGGTCGCGCACGGCGCCGAAGGTCCGTGACAGGCCGCTGCCCATGGCGTGCACGCCGAGCACGTCCCGCGCGGCCAGCCCCGCGATCTTCTCCACGACGCCGTCGGCGATGGTGGTACGGCCACGGGTCGCGGGATCACCACCGCCGCGCCGGGTTCCATGACCCTTGCGGGGGGTGGCCTCCAAGAGGTTCTTCTCCGGGTCGGGGGCCCGTACCGAGCCCTCTTCGGTCATGTCGGTCATCGCCGTACATCCCTTCGATCGTCCTCCTTACGACCACCGTATGCGCGGTTGCCCGTTACCGCGCCGGGGATGCGTCAGGCTGGAGGAATGACAGTGGACCGGTGGACTCGGGCGGTGCGGCAACAGGTGGGGCTGGGCAGGATCCTGCCCCTGGGAGGGCCACGCGACGGCGCGTGGATCGCGGAGTGGGCGGCGGAGGCTGTCCTGCGGCGCGCGGTGGTACGGGATGCGCCGGGCGTGCGCCTGGACGGTGTCCGGATCGGGCTCGCCGATCCGGAGGCGGCGACGGGCGAGCCGGTCGTACCGCCTCCGCCGAGCGCGCTGCCGCCGGGGCCGTTGCGGCTGACCGTCGAGTTCGCGGCCACGGCGGCGCGGCCGGTGCCGGTGACGGCGTCGCGGCTGCGTACGGTGCTGGCGGAAGCGGCGGTGGAGCGGGTCGGGTTGGCCGTCACGGAGGTGGATCTGCGGGTGACGGAGTTGCTGGACGCGGAGCCGGTGCCGGTGCCGGTGCCGGTTCCGGTTGCGGAGCCGGTGCGGGAGTCGGGACCCGAGCCGTCGGATTCCGGCTCCGAGGCGGGTCGTGTCGCGGTGGCGGCGCGCGCCGTGCCGGGGGTGAGCCGGTTGACGGGCGCGCTGGGCCGCTCCGTGCACCTGGCTGAGCACCCGGGTGGCGCCAGTCTGCCCCGGCGCCACGCGCGCGTGGACCTCGCGGTCGTGGCGGATGCCCGTCCGCTGGACGTGGCCCGGGGCGTTCGTTCAGCGGTGGCGTCCGCTCTGCCGGATGGGCCCACGGTGGCCGTGCTGATCACAGCGGTCGACTGACCGGGGTGGTCCGCTGGGGTGGGGTGTTCGCGCAGCCCGGCGCTTGCGGGGTGCCGTCGCGCCCACCCGTGCCGCCCCAGCGGCACGACTGCCCGCGGGAGCGGAGGCACAAAGGCACGACTGCCCGCGGGAGCGGAGGCACAAAGGCACGACTGCCCGCGGGAGCGGAGGCACAAAGGCACGACTGCCCGCGGAAGCGGAGACACAAAAGCACCACTGCCCGCGGAAGCGGAGGGCGGTGGGTCAGTCGCCCAGGCCGGCCAGGTCGCGCAGGCGGCGGGACTGGGCTGCTCGTTCGGCGGTGCGTTGTTCGTCGTAGGTGCGGTCCTGGGCGCCGCGGAGCAGGGACTTGGTCTCGATGACGGCGTCCCGGGGGGCGGCCAGCAGGGCCCCGGCGAGGTCCTGGACCGCCGCGTCCAGGTCGGCCGCGGGCACGGCGAGGTTGGCCAGGCCGGTGTTCACGGACTCCTCGGCCGTGACGAAGCGCCCGGTCGCGCAGATCTCCAGCGCGCGTGCGTATCCGACGAGACCGACCAGCGGATGCGTACCGGTCAGGTCGGGGACGAGACCGAGGCTGGTCTCGCGCATGGCGAACTGCACGTCGTCCGCGACGACGCGCAGGTCACAGGCGAGGGCCAGCTGGAATCCGGCCCCGATGGCGTGTCCCTGGACGGCCGCGACGGACACGATGTCGCTGCGCCGCCACCAGGTGAACGCCTCCTGGTACTCGGCGATGGTCGCGTCCAGCGCGGCGTCGTCGCGACGCGCCAGGTCGATGAACGACGGCTCGCCCTCGATTCCCTCGGGCGTGAACATCTGCCGGTCGAGCCCGGCGGAGAAGGACTTGCCCTCCCCGCGCAGCACCACGACCCGGACGGAGCCGGGCAGCAGCCGGCCCGCCTCGGTCAGCGCCCGCCACAGAGCGGGGCTCTGCACGTTGCGCTTGGCCGGGTTGGTCAGCGTCACCGTGGCGATCGCGTCGTCGACGGTGAGCCGTACGCCGTCCTTGTCGAGTACGGGACCGAGGTCCTGGGCGGACGAAGCCATGGAGCGCCTCCGATGGGTGCGGTCAACCTAAGTGACTGCACAGTAACCACCCGGCCGGTCAGTCGGCCGACCGGGTGGCACCATCGGGTTCTCGGGGCATCCGAGGTCAGGCCGTAGGGGCCTTTTTGCCCCGTGTCGCCCCGCCACGCCCTCGCAGCGTGACGCCCGATTCGCTGAGCATGCGGTGCACGAAGCCATACGAGCGGCCGGTCTCCTCGGCCAATGCCCGGATGCTCGCACCGGCGTCGTACTTCTTCTTCAGGTCTGCCGCGAGCTTGTCGCGCGCGGCGCCGGTCACCCGGCTGCCCTTCTTCAGAGTCTCGGCCACCCGTGCCTCCTCATGGGAAGTGCGCTCTGGTCTCCTCATGATCACCCCTCCGGGGCTTCATGGCCACCCATTCGGCAAGGTCGATGAGACAAGGTTGTGACGACGGGAGCGCATCCCCACATGCGGAACGAGAGATTCCGCGGCGTGTCGGCGGTGCCTCCGAACGGGTTCTTCCACGAAGCACCAGGTCAGAAAGGCGTGACGGCCGAGCCCCGGTTCACCGGGAGCTCGGCCGCGAAATCCGTGTAGGACACACCTCGGGATGAGGAGATCTCACACGAATGATGGATCACCGATGGGCCGAATGATCCATACGCAGTGGATCACACCTTCGGTCAACCCCGGCTGACGTCTCTCAGGCGAGGGCGACCAGATCCGCGTAGTCGGCGCCCCACAGGTCCTCGACGCCGTCCGGCAGCAGGATGATCCGCTCCGGCTGGAGCGCCTCGACGGCGCCCTCGTCGTGCGTGACGAGGACGACCGCGCCCTTGTACGTGCGCAGCGCGCCGAGGATCTCCTCGCGGCTGGCCGGGTCGAGGTTGTTGGTCGGCTCGTCGAGCAGCAGCACGTTCGCCGAGGAGACCACGAGGGTCGCCAGCGCCAGACGGGTCTTCTCGCCGCCGGAGAGGACACCGGCCGGCTTGTCCACGTCGTCGCCGGAGAACAGGAACGAGCCGAGCGTCTTGCGGACCTCGACGAGGTCGAGGTCGGGGGCGGCGGAGCGCATGTTCTCCAGGACCGTGCGCTCCGGGTCGAGGGTCTCGTGCTCCTGTGCGTAGTAGCCGAGCTTGAGGCCGTGGCCCTCGATGACCTGGCCGGTGTCGGGCTTCTCGGCGCCGCCGAGGAGGCGGAGCAGGGTGGTCTTGCCCGCGCCGTTGAGGCCGAGGATGACGACGCGGGAGCCCTTGTCGATGGCCAGGTCGACGTCGGTGAAGATCTCCAGCGAACCATAGGACTTCGACAGTCCCTCCGCCATGAGCGGGGTCTTGCCGCACGGGGACGGCTCGGGGAAGCGCAGCTTGGCGACCTTGTCGGACTTCCGCTCGGCCTCCAGGCCGGCCAGCAGCTTGTCCGCCCGGCGGGCCATGTTCTGCGCGGCGACCGTCTTGGTGGCCTTGGCGCGCATCTTGTCGGCCTGCGAATGCAGCGCGGACGCCTTCTTCTCGGCGTTCTGCCGCTCGCGCCTGCGGCGCTTCTCGTCGGCCTCGCGCTGCTGCTGGTAGAGCTTCCAGCCCATGTTGTAGACGTCGATCGTGGCGCGGTTGGCGTCCAGGTAGAACACCTTGTTGACGACCGTCTCGACCAGGTCCACGTCGTGGGAGATCACGATGAAGCCGCCGCGGTAGGTCTTGAGGTAGTCGCGCAGCCAGACGATCGAGTCGGCGTCGAGGTGGTTGGTCGGCTCGTCGAGGAGCAAGGTGTCCGCGTCGGAGAAGAGGATGCGGGCGAGCTCGACGCGGCGGCGCTGACCGCCGGAGAGGGTGTGCAGGGGCTGGCCGAGCACGCGGTCGGGCAGGTTCAGCGCGGCGGCGATGGTGGCGGCCTCGGCCTCGGCGGAGTATCCGCCCTTGGTGAGGAACTCGGTCTCCTGGCGCTCGTACTGCCGAAGCGCCTTCTCGCGGGTGGCGCCCTGACCGTTGGCGATGCGCTGCTCGTTCTCGCGCATCTTGCGGATCAGTGCGTCGAGGCCGCGGGCGGAGAGGATGCGGTCGCGGGCGAGCACGTCGAGGTCGCCGGTGCGGGGGTCCTGGGGCAGGTAGCCGACCTCGCCGGAGCGGGTGACGGTGCCGCCGGCGGGGATGCCCTGGCCGGCGAGGACCTTGGTGAGGGTGGTCTTGCCGGCGCCGTTGCGGCCGACGAGGCCGATGCGGTCGCCCTTGGCGATGCGGAAGGTGGCGCTTTCGATGAGGACGCGGGCACCGGCGCGCAGCTCGATGCCGGAGGCGGAGATCACGGACAGACTCCTGGGCGATGGGGGAGGGTGGCGGTGGGCGGCTGAGGACGTTCCCGCCGTCTAATGCGCGAGGAGAATGGCCATGCGAGCCATTCTAACGGGGCCGTGCAACCACTTTTCCTGGGTGCGGGTGGGCCCGGTGGTGGCCGGTGGCCGGTGCCGGACCGGTCGGCAGGTGGGCGTCCGGGCGTCGTCCCGACGCTGCCGCACGCGGCCGCGAAGGCGGCGGTCCGGCAGCCCACGAAGGCTTTCGGCGTCACGGAACCGTCGGTGCACGAGGGCGCGGACGGCACGGTGACGCACGCCGAACCGGTGCAGGGCGGCAACGTGGTGACGCTGGGCACGGCAGGGGCACGGCAGGGTGTACGTCGTCGTGGACGACGCCGACGCACACCACCGGCGCGCGGTGGACCGGGGCGCGGAGATCCTGATGCCCCCGAGGGCGGCGTCCGGAGCTTTCGCGCGTACGCCCGGAACGGGAGCCCGAACCCCGGTCCGGGCCGGAGCCCGGTCAGCCGCCCCTGTGCACCTGGAAGGCGGCTCGGCGGACCGCCTTGGCCAGGGCCGGGTCGGGGTGGGCGGCGGCCAGGGCGACCAGGACCTGGACGGTGCGCGGGTGGCCGACGGCGCGCACCTCGGTGAGCAGCGCGGGGACGGTCGGCTGGACCGCGGACTCCAGATGGCGGACCAGCAGCGGGGCCTCGCCGTGGTCGGCGACGGCGGCCGCGGTGTCCACCCACAGCCAGGTGGCCTCCTCGCGGGTGAGGACCTCGTGGGCGTCCTCGGGGTCGGCGCCGTCGTGCTCGGCGAGCCACAGCAGGGCGTACGGCCGCAGCGTCGGCTCGTCGAGCACGGTGCGGACCTCGGGCTCGGCGGGGCCGCCGACCACGCGCAGCGCCTCGAAGGCGAGGCCGCGCAGCAGGGCGTCCTCGCCCCGGGCGGCGTCGATCAGCTCCGTGACGGCGCTGCCGACCGGCCGGGCGGCGAGCCAGGCGCGGTATTCGGCGCGGGCCGCGTTGGGGCGCAGCTGGGCGCAGCCGCGCAGCATGTCCTCGGCGCCCTGCTCGATGTTCCCGGCGGGGCTCTGCGCGGCGACGCAGATCTGCTCCAGTTTGACCCACACCGCCCAGCTGCCGAGCGGGGTGAGCGTGGCCTGCCCGTCGCCGTAGGTGAGGGCCCCGACGGAGGCGAGGGCGCGCAGCGCCCAGTCGAGCAGCGGCTCGAGCGGGGCGTCGGCGGCGGGGGCGGCGAGCGCGGGGCGGGGCCGCTGAAGCGGCACCCTGGGTCTGGGCCCGGGTCCGGACCGGGCCCCGGCGGCTCCGGACGCGGGTACCTGCGGTGTGTCCAGCCGGGCCGCTTCGGTCCGCGGCGCCTCGGGACCGGCCGCGCCGGGCCGGTCACCGGCGGCACCGGACGTGTCCGACCCCGGCGCGTCGGGCCCCGGCGCGTCGGGAAGGGCCGCGCCGGACCGGGAGACCTCGGGCTGCGGAACGTAGTCGACCTCGCAGCGTTCCGTGCGGAGTTCGGTGACCCGCTGCTGGAGGAGGTCCAGGAGTTGGGGTACGGGGACCGGGCCGGCGGAGAGCTGGAGGAAGGAGAGGACCTGCGGCATGGCCGTGACGACCTCGGCGACGGCGGCGGCCTCGTACTCCTCGGGTTCCGGGTGGGCGAGCGACCAGGCGTCGCAGAGGGCGACCCAGCCGCGCAGCACGGCGCTGTCGTCACGGTCCCAGGCGCGCAGCCGCCAGCCCGGGCGGGCGCTGTCGCCGTGCACCTCGATGAGGCCGGCCAGGCGGGCGGTGTCCCAGTCCGCGCGGACCTGAGCGGGGGTCAGACCCAGAGCACGGGCCGCCCGTTCGGCGGTCGCGTCGGAGAGGGTGGCCTTGCCGTCGGCGGTGGCGCTGTCCCCGCCGGGGCCGAGGGCGGCGTCGGCCCAGCGGGCGACGCGGGCCGCGGCGGCCAGACCGGAGCGCGCCATTCTGGCCAGCTCCGCCGGTGCCGGCGTGCCCTCCGGGGGTCGTGGCGCGGGACGGCGCGAGCGCCGCTGGTCCATCGCTCTGGGGGCGGCGGCCAGGGGTCGCGGGCGGACGAGTCGGAGCCTGGAGTCGCGCGGGATACGGGACGTCACGGGTGCAGTCTCGCGGTTGACGGTCCGAAAACCCAAACGGAATGCCGGCGGGAACTCCGGGACGGCTCGCGCCCCGGCCCCGGACGGGGTCGCGGGGAGGGATTCAGGCCACTGGTACGGCAATAAACGGAATCCTCGGCACCGGCTGTCCGGTGCTCCCCCCCTCGCGGTCACATCAGAGGAGTGAGGAAGCGCCGCAGCGCCTCCTCGTAGGCCCCCGGGTCGGCGTTCCACATCGCGCCGTGCGGGGCGCCCCTGACGGTGTGCAGGATGACGGTGTTCGGGTGGTCGGCGGCGAGGCGGCGGGAGAACCGCCACGGCGCCACCGTGTCGTCGGGGCCGTGGAAGATCTGCGTGGGGACCGCGATCCGGTCCAGGCGGACGGCGCCGGGCCTGCGGTCGCCGTACAGGCCCGTGCGTCCCTGGGCGGCGCGGACCGCGAGCGGCAGCAGCGCGCCCGGGGTGTGCCGGGCCGCGGCGAGGGCGCGCAGGGTCGCCTCCCAGCTGAGCACCGGGGAGTCGAGGACGAGACCGGCGACGCGTGCGCGCACCTCGGAGCGGGCGGCGGCGCGCAGCGCCATGGTCGCGCCGGTGGACCAGCCGTACAGGACGACCTGCCGGGCACCGGAGTCCACGGCGTGGTGGAGCACCGCGTCGAGATCGCGCCACTCGGTCTCGCCGAGGTGGTTGAGGCCGTCCGGGGAGCGCGGCGCCCCGGGGTCGCCCCGGTGGGCGGGGGCGAGCACCGGGAAGCGGTGGCGGTGCAGGAACTCCATGAGGTTCATGGTGTGCTCCCGGGTGGTGCCGAGGCCGTGGACGGCGACCACCCAGGTGTCCCGGGCACCCGGCACGAACCATGCGGGCAGGGGGCCGAGTTCGCCGGGGACGTCGAGTTCGGTGTGGTCCAGGCCGAGGGCGCTGCCCGGGTCGCCGACGTACAGGTTCGGGGTGAGCCAGGCACGGTCGCCGGGTTCCAGGGTGCCGTACGTGACGCGTTCGAGGCGGCGTACGACGGTGTCGGCGGAGTCCGGGGCACCGGGCAGTACGGGTCCGACGACCGCGTGGAAACCGTCACCGGTGAGACCGTGGCGTCCGGGCCGCAGTGCGGCGAAATCCCTGGTGAGGGCGATCTGGCCGGCGGCGGTGGCGTGGACGGTGAGCCCGGGTTCGGTGGGCAGGGGTCCGCCCGGGGGCGTCCTGAGCGCGGCGTCGCTGGCGAACCGGCCGACGGCGACCGCGGCGGCGCCGGCCCCTATCACGGCGGTGACGGCAGCGGCCGTCGCTCTGACAGTGCGCACGTTCTCCAGTGTCATGTCGGAACGTGTACCCGGCCAGCGGGCACGGCACGGCCGGCGGTCCGCCCTTCCGCGTACGGACGCCGTCACGCGGGCGTGGGGTCCCGGGAAGGTGTTTCCCTTCGCCCCCGCCGCCCCTTCCCGTCCCATCCGCGGGGGCTACACCCCCGGACTCCCGTTCGGCCCCGAACGGGCCTCGTCCTCGATCGCCGGACGGGCCGGATGTTGTCCGTACCCCCGCAGGCGTTCCCCCGCCTCCGCCAGCTGCTCGGGGGTCAGCAGGTGCGGGGACAGGCCCGGGACGGACGACGCGGTCAGCCAGAGGCGGCACATCCACTCCAGCTGGGCCGTGCGGTCGTAGGCCTGGGCGAGGGTCGTGCCGTGGGTGACGGTGCCGTGGTTCCGCAGGAGGCAGCCGGTGCGGCCGTCGAGGGCGCGGAGCATGTTCTCGGCCAATTCGTCCGTGCCGTACGTCGCGTAGCGGGCAACCCGGACGGGTCCGCCGAGCGCCGCGGCCATGTAGTGGATCAGCGGCAGCTCGTCGAGGAGCGTGGAGACGGCCGTCGCGTGCACGGCGTGCGTGTGCACGACGGCGTGTGCGCCGGTGGTCCGGTAGACGGCCAGATGCACGGGCAGCTCGCTGGTGGGGACGAGCGTGCCGAGGACCTGCCGGCCGGTGAGGTCGACGCCCGTCACGTCGTCCGACGTCAGCCGGTCGTACGGCACCCCCGACGGCGTGACCAGGACGGTCCCGCCGACCCGCACCGAGACGTTGCCGGAGGTGCCGACGACGAGTCCGTCGGCGACGGTCCGGCGCGCGGTGTCGACGAGTTCCGCCCAGGCGCGCGCCTCCTCCTCGCGCACACGCCTCCCCCGCGGCTCCCCCACGTCCCGGGCACCACCCCCGGCGCCCCCCGCTTCCCGCCCGTCCCGCCGCCGCTCAGCCATGCCGTGATCCTGCCAGGCGGCCCCCGACGCGGGGCACTGCAGTCCGGAAGCCGACCCTCCGGAAGAGCGCATATCGGCACATACGACCCTTCGATTCCTCTTGGCCGGAGGTCGTCAGCCGTTCAACGATCTTCCAGTGACGTCTGGAACCTCCCGTGCACCACGTCGCCATTCCGGGGGAAACATGGCCCGTGATCACACACCGTCGTCCCGTCTCCGTGGCCGCCGCCCGCTCACCGCCTCCATGGCCGCGCCACGCTTCCGGGTGACCAGAATCTCTTCAACGGCTCACTCGACCGGATGAAGAGGTTCGCCCGGGGCGCCTGAGGGCCCGCATCGCGGGGCCGCCCGTACGACACGGCGGCGGTCCCGCCATCCGGCGGAGCACCCGCCCCCTCTTACGGTCACCACGATGCCCATTCCAGTTCATCTTCCGTTCATCCTGGTTACCTACGTTCGACCAGCCAATGACCTCGAACGATTGCCTGGGTAAATGGAAAGCTTCTCGCTGATCCTCGCGATTGTGGTGGTAACCGCACTCGCGTTCGATTTCACGAACGGTTTCCACGACACCGCGAACGCGATGGCGACGACCATTTCGACCGGTGCCCTCAAGCCCAAGGTCGCGGTGGCCATGTCCGCCGTGCTGAACCTCGTGGGCGCATTCCTCTCCGTGGAGGTCGCCAACACGATCTCCAAGGGCCTCGTCGACGAGGCCGGCATCCGTCCCGAGGTCATCTTCGCCGCGTTGGTCGGCGCGATCCTCTGGAACCTCCTGACCTGGCTGGTCGGTCTGCCGTCCAGCTCCTCGCACGCCCTCATGGGCGGTCTGATCGGCGCCACCGTCGCCTCCGCCGGCTTCGGCGCGGTGCACGGCGACGTCCTCGTCACCAAGGTCCTGATCCCCGCGATCGCCGCCCCGCTGGTGGCCGGCCTCGCCGCGATGCTCGCCACCCGGCTGACCTACCGCCTGGGCCGGAAGGCCGACGGCAAGGCCTCCGCGAAGGGCTACCGCGCCGGGCAGATCGCCTCCGCCGGTCTGGTCTCCCTGGCCCACGGCACCAACGACGCCCAGAAGACGATGGGCATCATCACCCTCGCCCTGGTCGCCGGCGGCACCCTCGCCCCCGACTCCGACCCGCCCATGTGGGTCATCCTCTCCGCGGGCGTCGCCATCGCGCTCGGCACCTACCTCGGCGGCTGGCGCATCATCCGCACCATGGGCAAGGGTCTGACCGACCTCCAGCCCCAGCAGGGCTTTGCCGCCCAGACCAGTGCCGCGACGGTCATCCTGGCCTCCTCGCACCTCGGTTTCTCCCTCTCCACCACGCATTCCGTTTCCGGTTCCGTGATGGGTGCGGGCCTGGGCCGCAAGGGCGGTGTCGTCCGCTGGTCGACGGCCACCCGGATGTTCGTCGCCTGGGGCCTGACGCTGCCGGCGGCGGCCCTGGTCGCGGCGCTCGCCGAGTGGGTCTGCGGCTTCGGCGACTGGGGCACCGCCCTCGTGGCCGTCTTCCTGATCGCCTCCAGCGCCGGGATCTGGAAGCTGTCCCGGCGCGAGGTCGTCGACCACACCAACGTCAACGACCACGACGGCGGGGAGCCGGCCGGTGTGGTGACGGCGGCCATGGCCGCCGTCACCCCGCCCCCGGCGGGCACCGTGGCCGAGGACCTCTCGGCCACCATTCCCGCTCCGGCCCCCACCGACCCGGCGGCCCCGCCGGCCAAGACGACCGTCTGACCGCGACCCGGAACGAAGGAAGAAGAGCACCATGAAGATCGACTGGGCGGCCCTCGGTTCCGTCTTCGGCGTCAGCCTCGTGGTCACCGTGGCCCTGGTGGGTCTGTTCACCCTCGGCATCAACGGCCTGTCCCGCCGCGAGCGGGCCGCCGCGCAGGGCCAGCCCGCGGCCCTGGCGGTCACCGCCGCCTACGCCTGCTTCGCGGCGTGCGCGGCGGCGGTGGGGTACGGGATCTACCTGATCATGGCCTGATCACCGGCCGTCTCCGTCCGGCGGGCGGTGCGGGAGCCTCGGCTCCCGCAC
>NZ_JBHYVC010000044.1:0-60431 GCF_042749965.1 Streptomyces sp. NPDC059454
CATCTGTGCGGTTGCCCTCGCGGGCGGCTGTGGGGCTTTCGTGTTTTCGCCCCCGCCGCCCCTTCCCGCCCCGTCCCCGGGGGCTGCGCCCCCAGACCCCCCTTTGTCCTCAAACGCCGGACGGGCTGATTGGGCCGGGCGGGCCGGAAGCGGGCGCTAGCTCCTCAGGACCGCTCCGGTGCGGTCGCCCGCCAGGGTGACCGCCGATTCGCGGGCCGCCGACGCCTCGTCGACGGTCAGCGTGCGGTCGGTCGCGCGGAACCGCAGCGCGTACGCCAGGGACTTGCGGCCCTCGCCGAGCTGCTCGGCGTTCTCGTACACGTCGAACAGGCGGATGGACTCCAGCAGTTCACCGGCGCCCTCGCGCAGCGCCGCCTCGACGTCCGACGCCGGGACGAACGCGTCCACGACCAGCGCGACGTCCTGCGTGGCGACCGGGAAGGTGGAGATGCCCGGCGCCTGCGGGGTGTCGTCGCCGACCTGCTCCAGGGCGTCCAGGTCCAGCTCCATCGCACAGGCCCGCGCGGGCAGGCCCAGGGTCTTCAGGACGCGCGGGTGCAGCTCACCGGCGTGGCCGATGACGCGCTCGGCGCCGTCGACGGTGACGGTCAGCTCGGCGCAGCGGCCCGGGTGCCACGGACCGTACTGGCCCTTGCGGACGCCCAGTTCGGCGCCTGCCTCACGGGCGACGGTCCGGGCGGCCTCGACCGCGTCGGCCCAGTCGGCGGTGCGGCCCTTGCCCCACCAGCCGGCCTGCTCGCGGGCGCCGGTCAGCACGACGGCGACGTGCCGCGGCTGGTCGGGCAGTGCGGCGTCCAGTTCGGCGATGTCCGCCTCGCTGGGCCGCCGGTCGACGGGCAGGCCGGCCGCGACCCGCTGTCCGGCACGCGGGTGGAAGACCAGGCCCGTCTCGAACAGGGCCAGGTCGTGCGAGCCCCGGCCGTCGTTGCGGCGCAGCGCGCCGAGCAGGCCCGGCAGCAGCGAGGTGCGCAGCGCGGGCTCCTCGTCGCTGAGCGGGTTGACCAGCTTGACGACGCGGCGGGCCGGGTCGTCCGTCTCCAGGCCGAGCTGGTCGAAGACCTGCTCGCTGACGAACGGGTAGTTCGGCGACTCGACGTAACCGGCCCCGGCGAGCGCCCGGCCGACGCGGCGGTGCAGGCGCTGGCGGGCGGTCAGGCCGCGGCCGGCCGGCGGCTTGGGCAGCGTGGAGGGCAGGTTCTCGTAGCCCTCCAGCCGGATGACCTCTTCGGCCAGGTCGTTGGCGTCGGTGAGGTCGGGCCGCCAGGACGGGACGGTGACGATCAGCTCGTCCTTCCCGTACACATCGCAGCCGACCTCCTGGAGTCGGCGTACAACGGTCTCGCGGCCGTAGGCGACACCCGCGACCTTGTCCGGATGGTCGGCGGCGACGGTGATGGTGCGCGGCGCGGTCGGGGCGATGACCTCGGTGACGCCGGCCTCGGCGGTGCCGCCGGCGAGCAGCACCAGCAGGTCGACGGTGCGCTGCGCGGCAGCGGCGGCGGCCTGCGGGTCGACGCCGCGCTCGAAGCGGCGGGACGCCTCGGAGGACAGCTTGTGGCGGCGGGCGGTGCGCGCGACGGACACCTGGTCGAAGTGCGCCGCCTCGATCACCACGTCGCCGGTCGACTTCTCGAGGTCGTCGTGGTCGGCGATCTCCGTGTCCGCGCCGCCCATGACACCGGCCAGCCCGATGGGGCCGCGGTCGTCGGTGATGACGAGGTCCTCGGCGTGCAGCTTCCGCTCGACGCCGTCGAGGGTGACGATCTTCTCGCCCTCCTCGGCCCGGCGCACCCCGATGGTGCCCTGGACCAGGGAGCGGTCGTACGCGTGCAGCGGCTGGCCGAGCTCCATCATCACGTAGTTGGTGACGTCCACGGCGAGCGAGATCGGGCGCATGCCGACCTTCTGCAGCCGGCGCTTCAGCCAGATCGGGGAGCGCGCCTCGGGGCTGAGGCCGGTCACCGTGCGGGCGGTGAAGCGGTCGCAGCCGGCCGGGTCGGAGACCTTCACCGGGTAGCCGAAGGCGTTCGGACCGGGCACGTCGAGCAGCGCCGGGTCGCGCAGCGGCAGGCCGTAGGCGATGGCGGCCTCGCGGGCGACACCGCGGAGGGACAGGCAGTCGCCGCGGTTGGCGGTGACGGCGATGTCCAGGACCTCGTCGACCAGTTCCAGCAGCTCGATGGCGTCCTTGCCGACCTCGGTCTCCGGCGGCAGCACGATGATGCCGTGCGTGCCGTCCTCGCCCATGCCCAGCTCGTCGCTGGAGCAGATCATGCCATGGGAGGTCTTGCCGTACGTCTTGCGCGCGGAGATCGAGAAGCCGCCCGGCAGGGTGGCGCCGGGGAGGACGACGACGACCTTGTCGCCGACGGCGAAGTTGCGGGCGCCGCAGACGATCTCCTGGGGCTCGCCGGTGCCGTTGGCCCGACCCACGTCGACGGTGCAGAAGCGGATCGGCTTCTTGAAGCCCTCCAGCTCCTCGATGGTCAGCACCCGGCCGACGACGAGGGGGCCCTTGAGGTCGGCGCCGAGGTGCTCGACGGTCTCGACCTCGAGACCGGCCGAAATGAGTTTGGCCTGTACGTCACGGCCGGTCTCCGTCGCCGGCAGGTCGACGTACTCCCGCAGCCAAGAAAGCGGGATCCGCATCAGATCTCCATCCCGAACGGCCGGGTGAACCGGACGTCACCCTCGACCATGTCTCGCATGTCCTCGACGTTGTGGCGGAACATCAGCATCCGCTCGATGCCGAACCCGAAGGCGAAGCCGCTGTACTTCTCCGGGTCGACGCCGCAGGCGGTGAGCACCCGCGGGTTGACCATGCCGCAGCCGCCGAGCTCGATCCAGCCCTCGGACGAGCAGGTGCGGCAGGGCCGGTCGGTGTTGCCGACGGACGCGCCCCTGCAGACGTAGCAGAGCATGTCCATCTCGGCAGACGGCTCGGTGAAGGGGAAGAAGTTCGGCCGCAGCCGGGTCTTCATCTCCGCGCCGAACAGCGACTGGACCATGTGGTCCAGGGTGCCCTTGAGGTCCGCCATGGTCAGGCCCTCGTCCACGGCGAGCAGCTCGACCTGGTGGAAGACGGGGGTGTGCGTGGCGTCCAGCTCGTCGGTGCGGTACACCCGGCCGGGGCAGATCACGTAGACCGGCAGCTCACGGTCGAGCAGGGAGCGGACCTGCACGGGCGAGGTGTGGGTGCGCAGCACGACTCCGGACTCGGTGCCGCCCTGGGGACCCTGCACGAAGAAGGTGTCGGCCTCGCCGCGGGCCGGGTGGTCCGGGCCGATGTTGAGGGCGTCGAAGTTGAACCACTCGGCCTCGACCTGGGGGCCCTCGGCGACCTCGTAGCCCATGGCCACGAAGATGTCCTCGATGCGCTCCGACAGCGTGGTGAGCGGGTGGCGGGCGCCGGCCGGGACCCGGTCGTAGGGCAGCGTGACGTCCACGGCCTCCTCGACCAGGACGCGCGCGTCGCGCTCGGCCTCGAGTTCGGCCTGACGGGCGGCGAGACCCTTGTTCACGGCACCGCGCGCCTGGCCGACGCGCTTTCCGGCGTCGGCCTTGGCGTGCGGCGGCAGGGCGCCGATCTCGCGGTTGGCCAGCGCCAGCGGGGAGGTGCCGCCGGTGTGGGCGACCTTGGCCTCCTGGAGCGCGTCGAGGGAGTCCGCGGCGGCGAAGGCGGCGAGCGCCTCGTCCCGCATGCGCTCGATCTCTTCCGGTTTCAACGTCTCGACCTCGACAGGGTCGTACGACTTATTCGGTGCCGACATCTCTTCCCGTGCTTCCGATTGTCCCCCAGCTACCGCTGGGAGGTGCCCCCAGGCTGATGGTCCCCGTACCGGCTCGTGGACAGTGCGTCCAGGTTCTGGGGACACAAAGGTGCCAAAGGCCGAGTCTAACGGTGCGGGGGTGAGCGAATGCGCCCGTGGCGCTCGGCCCGGATCTCAGGTGAGATACGCGGGTGCCGCCACGGGCAACGTAAATCGGAACTGCGCGCCGCCGCCGGGGGCGCGTCCGACCGTGATGGTGCCGCCGTGGGCCTCGACGATGCCCTTGACGATGTACAGCCCAAGGCCCGTCCCGCCGCGCTTGCTGCCCCGCCAGAAGCGGGTGAAGACGCGGTTCATGGACTCCTCCGGAATGCCGGGCCCCTCGTCGCTCACCGTGACCGACGTGGCTGCGTTTTCAGCGTTCTCCCGTTCTCGGGGGGACGCCGAGGGCGTGATGTCGATGGTGACGGTTCCCTCGCCGTGCCGCACCGCATTTTCCAGCAGGTTGCTGAGCACCTGGTCGACCTTGTCGGGGTCGGCCCACAGGTCGGGCAGCGGGTGCTGCACCCGCAGCAGGAAGCGGTCGGCCTGTTGTCCGGCGGCGACGTAGGCCTGGATGTGCCGTCCGACGGCGGCCCCGATGTCGACGGGCTGGCGGCGCACCTCCAGACGCCCGGAGTCGATGCGGGATATGTCGAGCAGCTCGGCGATGAGCCGGGTGACCCGGTCGGCGTCGGCGTCGACGGTCTCCAGCATCAGCCGTTTCTGGTCGTCGGTGAACCGCTCCCACTTGGCGAGCAGGGTGGCGGTGAAGCCCTTGACGGAGGTGAGCGGGGAGCGCAGTTCGTGGGCGACGGTGGCGATCAGCTCGGCGTGGCTGCGCTCGGTACGGCGCCGGGCCTCGGTGTCGCGCAGGGTGACGACGACGCGGCGGACGGGGCCGGTGGGTTCGGCGCGGACGTAGCGGGCGGAGACGAGGACTTCCCGCCCTCCGGGGAGCAGCAGGTTGCGTTCGGGCTGGCGGACGCGGATGGCGAGGCCTCCGTAGGGGTCGGTGAGCTGCCACCAGCGGCGGCCCTCCAGGTCCTCCAACGGCAGGGCGGTCTCCAGCGGCCGGCCGAGGGCCTGCTCGGCGGGGACGGCCGTGATGCGGGCGGCCGCCGCGTTGAAGCAGATCACCCGTCCGTGCTCGTCGGCGACGACGAGGCCGTCGGGCAACTGGTCGGGGTCGATGCCGAGGTCGGCGAGATCACCGGGCCGGGGCGCGGGCGGGTGCGCCGCCCGCTGTGCGCCCGGTGCGCTGCTCGTGCCGACGCTCATCCCCGTACCCCACCTCTCGGAACTTCCCGGGGCGCCCCGAGCCCGAACCCTGCCGAGAGCTTGGGGGAGGGCCCCCGGGCTGGTCACCCTACTAGTTCCCGGTGACGGAGCGGCACCCTCCGGCGGCGCGCTGTGCACGCGCCGACGCGTAGAGACATACGGCGGCGGCGGTGGCGAGGTTCAGGCTCTCCGCCTTTCCGTGGATCGGTACGCGGACGACGGCGTCGGTGAGGGCGCGGGTCTCCTCGGGCAGGCCCCATGCCTCGTTGCCGAAGACCCAGGCGGTGGGCCCGCCCATGGTGCCCTTGTCGAGCTCGTCGTCGAGGTCGCGGTCCCCGGCGCCGTCCGCGGCGAGCAGCCGCACGCCCGCGTCCCGCAGTCCGGTCACGGCCTGTTCGACGGGGACGCCGACGGCGACGGGCAGGTGGAACAGGGAGCCGACGGAGGCGCGTACGGCCTTGGGGTTGTACAGGTCCACGGAGGCGTCGGTGAGGACGACGGCCTCGGCCCCGGCGGCGTCGGCGCACCGCAGCACGGTGCCGGCGTTCCCGGGGTCGCGCACGTGGGCGAGGACGGCGACGAGGCGGGGCCGGGCGGCGAGGATCTCCTCGAACGGCGTGTCCAGGAACCGGCAGACACCGACCAGCCCCTGCGGGGTGACGGTGGTGGAGATGTCGGCGATGACGTCCTCGGAGGCGAGGTGGATCCGTGCGCCGGCGTCGCGGGCCCCGCCGACGATGTCGGCGTACCGCTCGGCGGCCTCGACGGTGGCGAACAGCTCGACGAGCGTGGCGGTGTCACCGCCCCGGTGCGCGGCGGCCTCCCGCACGGCCTGCGGCCCCTCGGCGAGGAACAGCCGCTCCTTCCCCCGGAAGTTCCGCTTGCCGAGCCGCCGGGCGGCACTCACACGGGCGGAACGGGGAGAAATCAGCTCGGGGCTGACGGGGACCATCTTCTTCACCTTCGGGAGCTCTCGACACGCGGCACGCGCGACTCCCCAGAGGCGCGGGGAACTGCGCGACCGACCACAACGGACCCGCAGCCGAACGACGGCCGACGAACCGAACAACAGGACCCGCAAGCTTTTAAGCCTGCGGGTCCTTATCTCACGTCGGCCTCAAGCCAACGCAGTGCTCACGCCGCCTTGGGCGCGTTCACGTCCGCCGGCAGCGCCTTCTGCGCGACCTCGACGAGCGCGGCGAACGCCGTCGCGTCGTTGACGGCCAGCTCCGCCAGGATCTTGCGGTCGACCTCGACGTTCGCGGCCTTCAGACCCTGGATGAAGCGGTTGTACGTGATGCCGTTGGCGCGGGCAGCGGCGTTGATGCGCTGGATCCACAGCTGGCGGAAGTCACCCTTGCGCTTCTTGCGGTCGTTGTAGTTGTAGACCAGCGAGTGGGTGACCTGCTCCTTGGCCTTGCGGTACAGACGCGAGCGCTGACCGCGGTAGCCGGAGGCCTGCTCGAGGATCGCCCGGCGCTTCTTGTGGGCGTTGACTGCCCGCTTGACGCGTGCCACTTGTTAACTCCTTGTAGCGGGGCCGTGGGTGTCCTCACACGGCCCGGAAACGATTGGGTCCCGGTGTGGGTGGATCAGGCGCTGGGCGCCCGGTCTCACTTGCCGAGAAGCTTCTTGATCTTCGCGGCGTCGCCCGGGGCCATCTCGGCGTTGCCGGTGAGGCGACGCGTCACGCGGGACGACTTGTGCTCGAGCAGGTGGCGCTTGCCGGCGCGCTCACGGAGCACCTTGCCGGAGCCGGTGACCTTGAAGCGCTTGCTGGCACCGCTGTGCGACTTGTTCTTCGGCATAGCGCCGTTCTCTCCTCGTCGGTGGCGCTCCGGTGCCCGGTCATGAGAACCGGGCACGGTGGAGCGTCGTACTTGTGTCGGTTACGTCCTGGGAACGTGTGTCCCCCGGGGTCACGCCTCGGCTGAGGCCTCAGCCGGAGTCTCGGCCGGGGCGTCGGCGTTCGCGGCGTCGGGGTCCGCGGAGTTCATCGAACGGCCGGGGTTGGCCTTCGCCTCCGCCTTGCGGGCCTCCTGCGCCTGGCGAGCCTCGGCCATCGCCTCGGTCTTCTTCTTGTGCGGACCGAGAACCATGATCATGTTGCGGCCGTCCTGCTTCGGGTTCGACTCCACGAACCCGAGGTCGGCCACGTCCTCCGCGAGACGCTGCAGCAGCCGGTAGCCGAGTTCCGGCCGGGACTGCTCGCGACCACGGAACATGATCGTGATCTTGACCTTGTCGCCCTGCTTGAGGAACCGGACGACGTGACCCTTCTTGGTGTCATAGTCGTGCGGGTCGATCTTCGGCCGGAGCTTCATCTCCTTGATGACCGTGTGCGCCTGGTTCTTGCGCGCCTCACGGGCCTTCATGGCCGACTCGTACTTGAACTTCCCGTAGTCCATGAGCTTGCACACGGGCGGACGGGCGTTCGCCGCGACCTCGACGAGGTCGAGGTCGTACTCCTGCGCAAGCTCCAGGGCCTTGGCAAGCGGGACAATCCCGACCTGCTCGCCGCTGGGACCGACAAGTCGCACCTCGGGAACGCGAATCCGGTCGTTGATGCGGGGCTCGGCGCTGATGGATCCTCCTCGGTAGCACCACGCGACGGTCTGGCGGACAGCCGCGTAACGTCTGTGTTCGTTGGACCTGACCGCGTCGGAGCAAAGAAAATGCCCCGGACGGTCACAGGCGGGGCTCCTCGAACTACCGGAGCACCGCCACGGGGACCGCGGGGCGCGTCATCGGACGGATCACCGCCCAGAGGACGGGACCGCCTGACCGGTGACCCGCCGCCCTGGGGGCGGTCGGGTGGGAGTTCGAAGCCTCCACTTGTGGGCCGGGCTCGCGAGCCGTGAGGCATACGGGTCCGACCGGTCGTTACACAAGGTTAGCAGCTCCGGAAGGCGTGCGCTAACCACGTGTCTCGTGCCTCCTGCTGTCAAGGGGACACGCGTCTGCGCCTATCGTGTGGGGCATGAGTGAGACCTCCCCCTCGGACCCCTCCGAGACCCCCGGCAACCCCGACTTCGACGCCATGGCCCGCGACATCGCCGAGGTCCCGGCCGTCGAGGTGATCGTGACGGTCGCCGTCAACCTGATGAGCGCCGCCGCCGTGAAGCTCGGTCTGACCGAGGAGGGCGAGGCGCACAAGGACCTGGACGAGGCCCGCAAGCTGGTGCACGCGCTGGCCGGTCTGCTGGACGCCTCCGCGACGGAGATCAGCTCGTTCCACGCGGCGCCGCTGCGCGACGGCCTGAAGTCGCTCCAGCTGGCGTTCCGCGAGGCATCCCTGGTCCCGGACGAGCCCGGCCGGGGCCCGGGCGAGAAGTACACCGGGCCGCTCTACGGCTAGGCCGTCAGGGACGTACGTACAAGGGCTCGCCCGGAGGCGTGGTCCCGGCCGGCAGGACTGCCAGGTCGAGGCCGCGCACCAGGCGGGCCCTCAGTGTTTCGTCGGCGGCGAGCCGCCGCGCCACGGCGCGGGCGGCCTCGGCGGCGGGCACCGCCGGGTCGAGGACGAGGGCGAGGGTGCCGTCGGCCTGGCCCGGCCCGAGGTGGGCGCGCAGCACGGCGGGCTCCGCGGCGACGGCGGCCCGTACGGCCCGGACGACGGCCGGGTCGGCGAGCGGGTCCGTGCTGGTGCGGCCCTCGGCGAGCGCGAGCAGCGTGGGACCGGTCAGTTCGAAGGGCACGGGGCCGGACATGTCCAGGACGACCGTGTCCGCCTTCTCGTGCGCGGCGGCCTGCAGGGCCTGGTGCAGCGGTACGGCGACGGGGCGGGCCGCCGGGTCCCAGCGGGCGAGCGACTCGGTGGAGGTGAAGGCGGGCAGGGCGGTGCGCCCGCCGGCCTTCAGGGTCGGCACGGCCATGTCGCTGGTCTTCTCGCGGCGCAGCCCGTTCTCGTCCTCCTCGACCTCACCGAGGAGGGCCACGACGGGGACGAGCAGCCGGGCGCCCTTGAGTGCCTGCAGGACGGGGCCTACGGCGTTGCCGTCCTCGGCCCAGGCGGCGAGCGCGGCGCTCAGCCGGGGGTCGGCGGAGCCGTCGTCGTCGCGGAACGGGGAGTCGGGGATGTTCTTGTTCGCCACGGTCACCGAGCCTATCGGGGGGTGGCCGGCATTCCTCACCGGCCTCTCACCGGGATCTGAGCCGGATCTCAGCTCCGTCCAACGGTCCGCGCAGCCACCGCCCCGACCATCGCGGCCATGGACTCCCCCAGCAGACCGCGGCGGCGCCGTCGTGCCCGTCGGCCCCGGCGGCGCGCCCTGGTCGCCCTCGCCCTCGCACTGATCACCGTCGGGTGCGGTACGGCGGCGGGCACGATGTACATGACCCCGTGGGCGCGCCCACGGGCGGAAACCGTATCCTCGTCGGCCTCGCAGGCGGCCGACGGGGAGGAAGCGGTGGAGAGCGCGACGGAGGCGGCGGTGGACCGGGACGCGCTGCTGGCGGCGGCCATGGAGTCGGTGGGCGTGGCGGACGGTACCGAGGTGTCGGTGGCGGTGCTCGAGGCGGACTCCGGGGAGACCGCCTCGTACGGAGGGGGCGTCTTCGACACGGCGAGCATCGTCAAGGTCGACATCCTGGCGGCGCTGCTGCTGCGGGCTCAGGACGCGGGGCGGACGCCGACCGCCGAGGAGAAGGCGTACGCCGCCGCCATGATCGAGAACAGTGACAACGACTCCACGTCCGCGCTGTGGCGGGCGATCGGGACGGCGGACGGGCTCGACGCCGCGAACGAGCGGTTCGGACTGACGGGGACGGCGGGCGGGGACGGCCCGCTGTGGGGGCTGACGCAGACCACGGCCACCGACCAGCTCACGCTGCTGCGGCAGGTGTTCGGCGCGACGGGTTCGGAACTGGACGAGGCCTCGCGGGCGTATGTGCGGGAGCTGATGGAGCGGATCGCCGTGGGGCAGCGGTGGGGGGTGTCGGCGGCGGCCGACGGTGCGGCGTGGGCGTTGAAGAACGGCTGGCTGCGGCGGAGCACCACCGGGCTGTGGGTGATCAACAGCATCGGGCGGGTGACGGCCGGCGGCCACGACCACCTGGTGGCCGTGCTGTCGCGGGGCAACGCGACCCGGGAGGAGGGGATCGCGCTGGCCGAGGCCGTGGCGCGGGCGGCGGTGTCCGTGTTCACCGGGGGCACCGCGGGTGACGCGGCCGGGGCTCAGTCCGCGTCGTAGCGGGTGCGCCGGCCGCGCCACAGGACCACCGCGACGACCAGCAGCACACCGCCCGCGCCGCCCGCCAGGGGGGCCGCCCAGTCGGCGGTGCCGTCGTCGGAGCCGGCGGTGTCCGGGCCGGGACCGAAGTACTTCTCGCCGTACGCCGCCGACTTCAGGCCCTCCGGCTCCAGCCGGGACGCGGCCTCGATCGCGGCGGCCGGGTCGACGAAGCCGAAGCCGCGGGAGTCGTCGCGGCCGTCGGCGGGGGCGCTGCGGGCGGTGTCCTCCAGGAGCCGCTTGATCTGGGCCGGGGCGAGGTCCGGGTGGGCGGCCTTGACCAGGGCGACGGCGCCGGAGACGAACGCGGCGGCGGCGCTGGTGCCCCAGCCCTCGTAGTACTTGTGGTCGGGGTCGGCGATGATCACGTCGACCCCGGGGGCGCTGACCGTGGCGTACCAGCGGCGGGTGGAGAACGGGGCGCGGGTGCCGTAGCGGTCGACGGCGGTGGCGGTGATGACGCCCGGGTAGGCGGCCGGGTAGGAGACGTGGTCGCCCTTCTCGCCGCCGTTCCCGGCGGAGGCGACGACGGTCACGCCCTTGCGCAGGGCGTACTGGATGGCCTGGTCCTCGCCGGGTTCGGGGTGCGCGGAGGCGGAGTCGTCGCCGAGGGAGAGGTTGATGACGTCGGCGCCGTGGTCGGCGGCCCAGCGGATGCCCTCGGCGAGGGCGTTGCCGCGGGTCTTGCGGGCCTCGGCGCGGGAGGGGTCGCCGTCCTCCAGGATCACGCGGACGGGGAGGATCTTCGCCTCGGGCGCGATGCCCATGACGCCGTCGGCGTTGCCGGGGCCGTGTCCGTGGCCGGCGATGATCCCGGCCATGGCGGTGCCGTGACGGGCCCAGGCGCGGTCGCCCTCGCTCGCGCCGAAGCCGACGAGGTCCTTGCCGGTGAGGACGTTGCCGTCGAGGTCGGGGTGGTCGGCCTCGACGCCGGTGTCCAGGACGGCGACGGTGACGCCCGCGCCCTTCGTCGTCCGCCACGCCTCCTCGGTGTGCATGGCCTCCAGGGACCACTGCCGGGCGCGGATGCCGTCGGCGTGCGCGGCGGTGGCGGGGACGAGCACGAGGGCGGTGGCGAGGAGGCCGCCGAGTGCCGCCGCGGCGGGGCGCCGGCCGGTGACGGGCCTCATGACGGCTGCTCCGTGGGGGTGCCGGCCTTCTTGCGCAGGCCGCGTTCGACACGGTCGGCGAGGCCCCGGGCCTCGTGGCCGAGGCCTGCCTGGGCGGGGGCGGTGGTGGCTCCGGACTCCATGGCGTCCTCGGCGGGTTGCGGGGTGTCGACGCCGCGTCCGTCGGCCCACCCGGAGACGGCGTAGACGACGACGGGGGCGTCCGTGAGGACGGAGATCGCCCAGGTGGCGCGCTGTCCGGCGGCGAACCCGGCGGCGGCGGTGCCCTTCGCCGCGTACGGCAGGGGCATCAGGTCGGTACGGCGGTCCAGGCGTTCGGCGTCGAAACGGCGGGCGAGGGAGGTCATGGCGGCGGCGTCGGCCTTGGTGAACAGCAGGCCGACGGTGGTGACGTGGCTCTGGGTGGCGTCGGTGTAGGTGGCGCGCAGCAGGCGCTCGCAGCCGACGGGGGCGAGGACCTTGCGCAGCAGGGCGTCGAAGGCGTCCTCGCAGCCGCTGTCGGGGGCCACGGCGATACGGGTCCAGGACCGGTCGGCGCCGCCGGGGCCCGCGCCCTTGCCCTGCAGGGTGGGCGGGAACAGCTGGTCGACCGGGACGTTGTGCCACATGTCCTGGGCGGCGGTGAAGCCGTGCCGGGCGCCCGGCCCGTCGGAGTCCCCGGCGAGCCAGCTTCCGGTGACGGCACCGCCGATGAGTCCCGTCCCGAGGACGAGGCAGGCGGCGGCCGCGACGGCCTGCGACCGTCCCCGCCGCCCGAGGGGCCGCGGCCGCGCGCCCTCGTCGTACCCCTCCGGCTCCCCGAACGACACGACGGGCCGCCCCGCTCCGGGTGTTCCGCCCGGCGCCATGGGGGCGCTCCAGGAGAGAGCGGGATCGGGCCCGCCCGTCGAGCCCGTCCCGGCCGTCTCCTCGCCGGGGCCGGGCCGCCGGGCGGGGCGGGTGGTACGGGCGGGCGCGTACGCCGGGTCCGTCTCGGAACGGCCCGCACCGGCGGTGCCCGGGCGCGTGCCGGACGCCGGGGTCGTGCCCGCACGGCGTGCTTCGTCCGTGCCCGGCCGTGCGGGCGGCACGGCGCGCAGGCGGGTGGTCGTCTCCGACGCGGTTTCGGGAGGGGTGCCCGTACCGCGTGCGGCGGGCCGGTGGGCGGGCTGCGGCGGTACGGAGGGCGAGCCGCCCGGGGACCGCGTGCCGCGCCCGGCGGCCGGCGGCGCGTCGGGGAAGCGGGCGGAGGCACGCGGCGGCGGGGGCGCCACCGGGCCTGTACCGGCGGGCGCGCCGTCACCGAAGCGCGGAAAGCGCGGCCGGGGCGCCGGGCGGCCGGCGCCGGCCGCGCCCGTACCGTCCTGGCCGGCGTCCCGGGCCGGCGGGCGCGTGGTCTCACGGCCCTCGAACGCACCGGATCCGCCGGGGGTCCGCCCACGGGGCACGCTCGGACCGCTCGGGCCGCCGAGACCGGCATCCGCACGGCCTTCGGCCCCTGGACGCGCTCCGTCGGGCTCGAACGTGCCCGATCCGCCGGAGGTCCGCCCACGGGGCTCGGGCGTGACCGAGCCGTCGCGGAGCTGCCCGCCGGGGCCGGGCGCGCCGCCGCGGCCGCCGGCCGGCGGGTGGGCCGGCGCGGGCGGGACCGGGGCGCCGGAGGCGTGTTCGCCGGGCGTGCCGGCCGGGGGGCGGGACGGTTCGCGGGGGTCGAAGAGGCCGGAGCCGCCCGAGGTGCGTCCTCGCGGGACGCCGGTCTCCGTGGCCGCGGAGCGGTCCGTCTCCGTGGCCGCGGAGCGCTCCGTCTCCGTGCCGGTCTCCGCCGGCCTCGGCGGATGCGCGGGACGCGGAGGGACGGTGGGGCGCGGGGGGTGGGAGGCGCGGCGCGCTTCCGTGCTCATGCACCCCCCGTTTCGTCGTGCCCGCCCGGCACGGACTCGTCCCGGGCACAGATACCCGCACGGACGGCGCGTCATCCCGGCCCGGCTCTCCGGCCGGCCCCGTTCCGCCGTGCGTGCGCGTCACTCTACGGCGTGGTCCGCGTCGGACGGGAACCAGTCCGCAGGGCCGCGGCATCTGCCCGGAACATCCCCTACCGTGGGGTAATCCCGTCTGGCAGGCTGCGCCCATGACTGCGCGCGCCGCCGACCGGGCCCGTTACGACAGGGCCACCGCCCACCTCGACGCCCCCTTCGCGACCGTGGACCTGGGGGCCTTCGACGCCAACGCGGACGACCTGGTCCGCAGGGCCGGCGGGAAGCCGGTCCGGGTCGCGAGCAAGTCCGTACGCTGCCGTGCGCTGCTCGAACGGGTCCTCGCCCGGGACGGCTTCGCGGGCGTCATGTCGTTCACGCTCGCCGAGTCCCTGTGGCTGGCCCGCTCCGGTTTCGACGACGTCCTGCTGGCCTACCCCTCCGCCGACCGCGCCCGCTACGCCGAGCTCGCCGCCGATCCCGGGCTCGCCGCCGCCGTCACGGTCATGGTCGACGATCCGGCCCAGCTGGACCTGATCGACGCCTCGCGCGCGGGCGGCGGTGAAGTGGTGCGCGTGTGCCTGGAGTTGGACACGTCCCTGAAGCTGCTGGGCGGGCGGGTGCGAATCGGCGCCCGGCGTTCCCCGCTGCACTCCCCCGCCCAGGTCGCCGAGTTCGCGCGCGCGGTGGCCCGGCGGCCCGGGTTCGAGGTCGTCGGGATCATGGCGTACGAGGGTCATGTGGCCGGTGTCGGCGACGCGGTGGCCGGACGGCCGCTGCGGTCGCGTGCGGTACGGCTGATGCAGGCCGCCGCGCGCCGCGAACTCGCCGAGCGGCGGGCCGCGGTGGTGCGGGCGGTGCGGGCGGTCGTACCGGATCTGGAGTACGTCAACGGCGGCGGCACGGGCAGTGTGCAGCACACCGCCGCGGAGGACGCGGTCACCGAGATCGCGGCCGGTTCGGGGCTGTACGTGCCGCGGCTGTTCGACAACTACACGTCGTTCAGCGGGCGTCCGGCGGCCCTGTTCGCCCTGCCCGTCGTACGGCGGCCCGGTGTCGGCGTGGTGACGGTGCTGGGCGGGGGCTACCCGGCGTCGGGCGCGCCCGGCGCGGACCGGCTGCCGGTGCCGTACCTGCCGGAGGGGCTGGAGTACGACCCGCAGGAGGGGGCCGGCGAGGTGCAGACACCGCTGCTGGGCCCGCCCGCCGACGATCTGCTGATCGGCGACAGGGTGTGGTTCCGGCACGCCAAGGCGGGCGAGCTGTGCGAGCGGTTCGACGCGCTGCACCTGGTGGAGGGCGACGCGGTGACGGCGACCGTGCCGACGTACCGCGGCGAAGGCCACACGTTCCTCTAGCCGCTCAGTCCGCCGGGCCGACGCTGCTGCCGACGCCGCCGCCGGAGGCCGGGTCGGTGACCGAGCGGATGCCTTCCGTGATGCGGTCCATGTCGGCCGGGGGCGGGCCGTCCTCCCCGGCGTCGAAGACGTAGCGGACGAGGACCGGGGACCCGGTGCCGACGCTGGAGGGGAACACCAGTGACTGCACATAGCCGCCGGGCCCCTCGGCGGTGGTGACGCGCCAGCGCACGAAGTACCCGGCGCGGCCCGCCACCGCGACCGGGCCGGACTTCACGAGTTCGTGGGACTCCAGCCCGCCGTAAGGGCGTTGGCCGAGGAGGTCCTCGCCGAAGGCCGCTTCGGCCGCGTCGGAGATGTCCTCCTCGGCGAGCGCCTCGGGCGAGGTCTCGTCGTTCTCGGTGACCGTGCGGGAGATGACGAGGCCGTGCCGGCAGACGGTGCCGTCGCCGGGGCAGTCGTAGGTGCCGTCGGTGGTCATGACGACGTCGTCCTGGGTCACGTTCTCGGGGCGGACCCAGCCGTCGAGGAGCGGGAAGGTGATCCCGTTGAGCTGGTCCTCGACGACGTCCGGGTCCCCGGCGGGCGGCTCGGACGCGGACGGTGACGGGGACTCCGGGGCGGACGTGGTGGCCGTCGGACCGGTGCGCGTCTCCGGGGCGCCGTCGCCCCCGCCGAGGAGCACCGCGCCGGTGACGACCGCCGCGACCAGCACGGCACCGGCGGTGGTGAGGGCGATCGCCCTCGCGCGGCCGCTGCCGCCGGTGGACGGGGCCGGCGGCACGGCGGGCTCCCCGGGCGTGCGCCGGTGCCCGGTCCAGGCCGTGCCGTCCCACCAGCGCTCCAGGTGCGGGGCGTACGGGTCGGGGTACCAGCCGGGTGGGGGCGTCATGCTCATCCGGGCACTGTAGGGCGAGCGCTACAGCGGTGTGACGTACGCCCCCGAGATCCCGCCGTCCACCAGGAAGTCGGTGGCGTTGACGAAGGAGGAGTCGTCGCTGGCCAGGAAGGCGACGGCGGCGGCGATCTCGTCGGCCTCGGCGAACCGGCCGAGCGGGATGTGCACCAGGCGCCGGGCGGCACGCTCGGGGTCCTTGGCGAACAGCTCCCGGAGGAGCGGGGTGTTGACCGGGCCGGGGCACAGGGCGTTGACGCGGATGCCCTCGCGGGCGAACTGCACGCCGAGTTCCCGGGACATGGCGAGGACGCCGCCCTTGGAGGCGGTGTACGAGATCTGGCTGGTGGCCGCCCCCATCCGGGCCACGAAGGACGCGGTGTTGATGATGGAACCCTTGCCCTGACGCCGCATGTAGGGGATGGCTGCCTTGCAGCACAGGTAGACGGAGGTGAGGTTGACCTCCTGGACGCGCTTCCAGGCGTCGAGGCCGGTCTCCAGGATGGAGTCGTCGTCGGGCGGGGAGATCCCGGCGTTGTTGAAGGCGATGTCGACGCTGCCGTAGGTGTCGTACGCGGCCTGGAACAGCGCCTCGACCTGCTCGGGGTCGGTGACGTCGACGTCGACGAAGACGCCGCCGGTCTCCTCGGCGGCGGCCTTGCCGCGTGCCTCGTCGACGTCCCCGCAGACGACGTGCGCGCCCTCGGAGGCGAGCCGGCGGGCGGTGGCGAGACCGATGCCGCTGCCGGCTCCGGTGACGACGGCGGTGCGGCCGACCAGCCGTCGGCAGATGTTCTCTTCGCTCATGTGCCCTCAGGCCTCCGTGCTGATGAAGACGTTCTTGGTTTCGGTGAAGACGCTCAGCGCGTCCGGGCCGAGCTCGCGCCCGACGCCGGACTGCTTGAACCCGCCGAAGGGGGTCCAGTAGCGGACGCCGGAGTGGGAGTTGACGGACAGGTTCCCGGCGCGGACGGCCCGGGAGACGCGCAGGGCGCGGCCGACGTCCCGGGTCCAGACCGAGCCGGCGAGGCCGTAGTCGGTGGCGTTGGCCAGGCGTACGGCGTCGGCCTCGTCGTCGAAGGGGAGGACGACGGCGACGGGGCCGAAGACCTCCTCGACCGCGACGCGTGCGCGCGGGTCCACGCCGGTGAGGACGGTGGGCGGGAACCAGTAGCCGGGGCCCTCGGGGGCCTTGCCGCGGATGCCGTCGAGGCCGTCGGTGGCGTAGGAGCGGACGCGGGCGAGCTGGGCGGCGGAGATCAGCGGGCCCATGTCCACGTTCCCGTCGGCCGGGTTACCCACCCGGACCGCCTCGATCGCGGGGGCGAGCAGGTCCAGGAACCGGTCGTGCGCGGAGCGCTGGACGAGGATGCGGGTACGGGCGCAGCAGTCCTGGCCGGCGTTGTCGAGGAAGGACATGGGGGCGGCTGCGGCGGCGGCCTCCAGGTCGGCGTCGGCGAAGACGATGTTGGGGCTCTTGCCGCCGAGTTCGAGGGTGACGCGCTTGAGGCGGTCCGCGCCCCTGGCCCACACCTGCTTGCCCACGGCGGTCGACCCGGTGAACACGATCTTGGCGACGCCGGGGTGTTCGACGAGGGCGTTCCCGGCGACGGGGCCGTGTCCGGGGAGCACCTGGAACAGGCCCTCGGGCAGGCCCGCCTCCAGGGCGAGTCCGGCGAGGCTCAGGGCGGTGAGGGGGGTGGTCTCGGCGGGCTTGAGGAGCACCGCGTTGCCGGCGGCGAGGGCGGGTGCGGTGCCCCAGGCCGCGATCGGCATCGGGAAGTTCCAGGGGGCGATGACGCCGACGACGCCGAGCGGTTCGAGGAAGGTGACGTCCACCCCGCCGGGGACCGGGATCTGCCGGCCGGTGAGGCGCTCCACTCCCCCGGCCGCGTAGTCGAGCAGGTCACGGACGTTGCCCGCCTCCCAGCGTGCGTTGCCGAGGGTGTGGCCGGCCTCGCGGACCTCCAGGCGGGCCAGTTCCTCGACGTGCGCGTCGACCGTGGCGGCGAACCGGCGCAGCAGCCGGGCCCGGTCGCCGGGCGCGAGGGCTGCCCAGGCGGTCTGCGCGCGGGCGGCGCGTACGACGGCGGCGTCGACGTCGGCGGAGGTCGCGGCGGGGACGGTGGCGATCACCTCCTCGGTCGCGGGGTTGCGTACCTGGAGTTCGGGGTGCCGGTCGGACAAGGAGTGCCTCACATGCGTTCGAAGGAGCGGCGCAGCTCCCAGTCGGTGACCGCGGCGTCGAAGGCGTCGGTCTCGACGCGCGCCATGTTGCGGTAGTGCGCGACGACCTCGTCGCCGAAGGCCGCCTTGGCGATCGCGCTGTTCTCCCACAGCTCGGCGGCCTCGCGCAGGGTGGTGGGGACGTGCTCGAAGCCGGCGGTGTAGGCGTTGCCGGGGCAGGGCTCGGGCAGCTGAAGCTTCTGCTCGATGCCGTACAGGCCCGCGGCGACCATGCCGGCCACGGCGAGGTGCGGGTTGACGTCGCCGCCGGGCAGCCGGTTCTCGAACCGCAGGGAGCGGCCGTGGCCGACCACGCGCAGGGCGCAGGTGCGGTTGTCGTGCCCCCAAGCGACGGCGGTCGGGGCGAAGGAGCCCGGCTGGAACCGCTTGTAGGAGTTGATGTGCGGGGCGTAGAGCAGGGAGAACTCGCGGAGCGCGGCGAGCTGTCCGGCCAGGAAGTGGCGCATGACCTCGGACATGGCGTCCGGCTCCTCGGCGGAGTCCGGCATGGCGCTGTCACCGCCGGGATCGGCGAGGGAGAGGTGGATGTGGCAGGAGTTGCCCTCGCGCTCGTTGTACTTGGCCATGAAGGTGATCGACACGCCCTCCTGGGATGCGATCTCCTTGGCGCCGGTCTTGTAGACCGCGTGCTGGTCGCAGGTGACCAGGGCCTCGTCGTAGCGGAAGGCGATCTCGTGCTGGCCGGGGTTGCACTCGCCCTTGGCGGACTCGACGGTGAGCCCGGCGCCGGCCATCTCGTTGCGGATGCGGCGCAGCAGGGGCTCGACGCGGCCGGTGCCGAGCACCGAGTAGTCGACGTTGTACTGGTTGGCGGGGGTGAGTCCGCGGTAGCCGGCGTCCCAGGCCTGCTCGTAGGTGTCCTTGAAGACGATGAACTCCAGCTCGGTGCCGACCTGGGCGGTGTAGCCGAGTGCGGCGAGGCGGTCCAGCTGGCGGCGCAGTATCTGCCGGGGGGCGGCGACGACCGGGGAGCCGTCGGCCCAGGCGAGGTCGGCGACGACCAGGGCGGTGCCCTCGTTCCAGGGCACCCGGCGCAGGGTGTCGAGGTCGGGGTACATGGCGAAGTCGCCGTAGCCGGTCTCCCAGGAGGACATGGCGTAGCCGTCGACGGTGTTCATGTCGGCGTCGACGGCGAGCAGGTAGTTGCAGCCCTCGGTGCCGTGCCGGAGCACCTCGTCGAGGAAGAAGCGCGCGGCGAACCGCTTGCCCTGGAGCCGCCCCTGCATGTCGGGGAAGGCCAGGACGACGGTGTCGATCTCACCGCCGGCGACGAGGGCGTGCAGTTCCTCGACACCGAGCGGTGGTGTGCGGTCTGCCACGGGAGGGCCTCCTCGGGCTTCTTCGGTCACGCCGGGAGCCATAAGGTATTGCCGAGAACCTTTGCTTGGGAAGGGGGCACGGCCGGATGCCACGGGAAACGGCCGGCGCGGTCGGGGACCGCCTGGCGCCGGTGCTGCGGCAGGTCCGCGCGGGCAACGGCTTCGAGGAGGCGCTGGAGCAGATCCTCCAGGTGGTGCGGCTGGGTCTGGTGGCGGGCGGGGAGCGGCTGCCGGCCGAGCGGGAGCTGGCGGAGCGGCTGGGGATCAGCCGGGTGACGCTGCGCGAAGTGCTGAAGGTGCTCCAGGACCAGGGGCTCGTGGAGTCGCGGCGCGGCCGGTACGGCGGAACGTTTGTGCTGCCCCGCCCGACGGACACCGGCGAGGAGGAGCTGCGGCGGCGGATCGCCGAGGTCGACATCGAGGACGTGCTGCGCTTCCGTGAGGTGCTGGAGGTGGGCGCGGCGGGACTGTGCGCGGCGCACGGGCTGGCGGCGGAGCAGGCGGCGCGGCTGCGCGAGGCGCTGTCCGGCACGCGGGACGCGCCGCTGGCGGACTACCGGCGCCTTGACACGCTGTTCCACCTGACCCTCGCGGAGCTGTGCGGCTCACCGACGCTGACCGCGCAGTACGCGGCGGTACGGGCCACGGTGAACGACCTGCTGGACTGCATCCCGCTGCTGGTGCGCAACCTGGAGCACTCCCAGCGGCAGCACACCGCGCTGGTGGAGGCGGTGCTGGAGGGGGACGCGGACGGGGCGCGGGAGATCACGCGCGAGCACTGCGCGGGGACGGCGGCGCTGCTGCGCGGGTTCCTGGCGTGAGGGCGTGACGCGACCGGCCTTACCGCGGTTTGACGCATGGGGCTTGCGCTCACGGTCTCCGCCCCACGAAGGTATGGGCCCACAAAGGTCTGGATCCGTTCCATTGCCCCCTGACGTCACCGCCCCCTGGGGAGTCGCCTTGTGAGCCTTCCGTCCGCGTCCCAAGAACCCGCCGGTGAGCCGGACGACTACCTCGAACGCAGGAAGCTGCGCCGCGGCAGCGCCGGCTGGCTGCTGCTGACCGGCCTCGGTGTGGCCTACGTCGTGTCCGGCGACTACTCGGGCTGGAACTTCGGCCTGGCCGAGGGCGGCTTCGGCGGCCTGGCGATCGCCATGGTGCTGATGGGCGCCATGTACACCTGCATGGTCTTCGCCCTGGCCGAGCTGTCGTCGGTCCTGCCCACGGCCGGCGGCGGCTACGGTTTCGCCCGCCGGGCGCTCGGACCGTGGGGCGGGTTCCTCACCGGGACCGCGATCCTCATCGAGTACGTGCTCGCGCCCGCCGCGATCTCCATCTTCATCGGTGACTACGTCGAGTCGCTGGGCCTGTTCGGCCTGGAGTCCGGCTGGCCTGTGTACCTGGCCTGTTTCATCGTCTTCATCGGCATCCACCTGTGGGGCGTGGGCGAGGCGCTGCGCTTCAGCTTCGTCGTGACGGGCATCGCGGTGGCGGCGCTGGTGGTGTTCGCACTGGGGGCGCTGCCCGAGTTCGACGCGTCCTCGCTGGACGACATCCCGGTGGATTCCTCCGCGTTCGGCGCGAACTCCTGGCTTCCGATGGGGCTGCTGGGCATCTGGGCGGCGTTCCCGTTCGGCATGTGGTTCTTCCTGGGCGTGGAAGGCGTACCACTGGCCGCCGAGGAGACCAGGGAACCGGCCCGGACGCTGCCGAGGGCGATCCGCTGGTCCATGGGCATCCTGGTGGTGCTGGCCGTGGTGACCTTCTTCGCGGCGGCCGGGGCGCGGGGCTCGGCCGCGGTCCAGGACGCGGGCAACCCGCTGGTGGAGGCGCTCCAGCCGGACGGCGGGGCGACGGCGCTGAGCCGGATCGTGAACTACGCGGGCCTCGCGGGACTGGTCGCCTCGTTCTTCTCGCTGATCTACGCCGGTTCGCGCCAGCTGTTCGCGCTGTCCCGGGCGGGCTACCTGCCGAAATTCCTCTCCCTCACCAGCGGCCGCCGGGCGCCGTACCTCGGTCTGCTGGTGCCGGGGGCGATCGGCTTCGCGCTGGCCGCCGGGTCGGGCGACGGCGCCCGCATGCTGAACATCGCCGTCTTCGGCGCGACGATCTCGTACGCGCTGATGTCGCTCTCCCACATCGTGCTGCGCCGCCGGGAGCCGGAACTGCCGCGGCCGTACCGGACGCCGGGCGGTGTGCTCACCTCGTCGGTCGCGCTGGTGCTGGCGTGCGCGGCGCTGGTGGCGACGTTCCTGGTGGACGTGACGGCGGCGTTCATCGCGCTGGCCGTGTACATCGTGGCGGTGGCGTACTTCGGGCTGTACAGCCGCAGGCATCTGGTGGCGAAGGCGCCGGAGGAGGAATTCGCGGCGCTGGCGGCGGCCGAGGCGGAGTTGTCACGGGACTGAAAGCGAAGGAAGGTGCTCGACGTGTCGGCCGGACCACTCATCGGCATCAGCACGTACGTGGAGCCCGGTGTGCGCTGGGGAGTGTGGCGACTGGACGCCGCACTGCTGCCGGCCGGCTATCCGCGGCTGGTGCAGCGGGCGGGCGGACTGGCCGCGATGCTCCCGCCGGACGCGCCGGAGCGGGCGGCGGCGACCGTGGCCCGGCTCGACGGCCTGGTGATCGCGGGCGGCCCGGACGTGGAACCCGTCCGCTACGGTGCCGAGCCCGACCCCCGCACCGGGCCGCCCGCCCGGTCCAGGGACGCCTGGGAACTCGCCCTGATCGAGGCGGCCCTGGACCGCGGGATCCCGCTGCTGGGGATCTGCCGGGGCATGCAGCTCCTGAACGTCGCCCTGGGCGGCACCCTGGTCCAGCACATCGACGGCCACGCGGAGGTGCCGGGCGTCTTCGGCCGCCACCCGGTCAAGCCGGTCCCGGGCACGCTCTACGCCGGCATCGCCCCGGAACAGACCTCCGTACCGGCCTACCACCACCAGTCGGTGGATCGCCTGGGCAAGGACCTGATCCCCTCGGCCCACGCGGAGGACGGCACGGTGGAGGCGATCGAGCTGCCGGCACCTGCCTGGGCCCTGGGCGTCCAGTGGCACCCCGAAATGGGCGAGGACACGCGAGTGACGCAAGCCTTGGTCAAGGCCGCTCACCGCGGGCAGCCCCTGCCGCCGCACCCGCGGGCCATCGTGCCTCCCCCGGTGCCCTGAAGGCCTGGGAGGTGCCCCCAGCGGCACGGGTGGACGGTGGGGTACCCCCGCTCGAGCGAAGCCGAGAGGGGGGAGGCACCCCGTAAGCGCCGGGCAGCGCGACCCACCTCCGTTCAGTCACGACGAGGGGCGCCCGGCGAACACCGGGCCCGTCATCCCCGCGTCAGCGACAACAGATCCCGCGCCGGCCCGGTCGGCCGGTGCCCCGTAGGCCACACCGCACGCAGATCCCGGGCCAGGGCGATCCCGTCGACAGGAATCCGCACCAGCCGCCGCATCGCCAACTCCTCCCCCACCGCCAGCTCACTCAGCACCGCCGGCCCCGCCCCGCCGACCGCCGCCGCCTTCACCGCCGTGGTCGAAGACAACTCGATCAGCGGCCGGGCCAACCCCCCGAGCGCCGCATCCAGAACCTGCCGCGTCCCCGACCCCTCCTCCCGCAGGATCAACGGCGTACTCGCCAGCTCCTCCGCCGCGATCGGCCGCCCCCGCCGGGCCCACGCGTGCGACGGCGCCGTGACCACGATCAGCCGGTCATGAGCGATCACCGCGGAATCCAGCCCCGCCGACACCGTGAGCCCCTCCACGAACCCCACGTCCGCCTCCCCCGACAGCAGCCGCTCCGCCACCGCCGCCGAGTTCCCGGCCAGCAGCGACACCGCGGTGTCCGGCCGGTCCGCGCGCAGTGCCAGCAGCCACCCCGGCAGCAGGTACTCGGCGATCGTCATGCTCGCCGCCACCCGCAGCCGCGAGTCCCGGCGGTCCCGCAGTGCCTGCGCGCCCGCGTCGAAGGCCTCCGCCGCCTCCACGATCCGCCGCGCCCAGTCGGTGACCAGCGCTCCCGCGTCCGTCAGCCGCGACCCGCGCGGCGACCGGTCGACCAGGGCCACACCGAGCTGCCGTTCCATCGACCGGATCCGGCTGCTGGCGGCGGGCTGGGTGATGCCCAGCTCCCGCGCCGCCCCGCCCAGACTCCCCAGCCGCGCCACCGCCAGCAGCAGCTCCAGCGCCCCGAGGTCCGGCACCCGGTGAGCCAGGGGCCCCGGACTCGCGGAGCGGTGCCCCGGATGGCCATGGTCGTCCGTTGTGCTCATAAGCCCAGCTTATGCCGCCATAGAGGGGTGCTCCCTGGTCGCGGCGCCCCGTCGGCCCGACCGTATTGACCATGGTCACCGCAACCCGGCCCCTGCCGCCCCTCCCCCGTGCCACCGCACGGCCCCCGCGTGCCGCCGCCGTCCGCCACCTCGGACCCAACTGGTACGCCTGCGTGATGGGCACCGCCATCGTCGCCGGAGCGGGCGCCGCGCTCCCCGTGCACGCGCCCGGCCTGCGCTCCGCGCTCACCGCCGTCTGGGCGCTGTCCCTCGTCCTCCTCGCGGTCCTGCTCGCCGCCCGCGCCCTGCACTGGGCCCACCACCGCGACCGGGCCCGCGCCCACCTCCGCGATCCCGCCGTGGCCCCCTTCTACGGCTGTCTCTCCATGGCGCTGCTGGCCGTCGGCGGCGGCGCGCCCGTCCTCGGGCGGGACTGGATCGGGCTGCGCGCGGCCGTCGTCCTCGACGCCGTGCTGTTCACCGCCGGTACGGCCGTCGGGCTGGCCGCCGCCGTGGCCGTCCCGTACCTCATGTCCGTACGCCACCGGGTGACGGCACAGGAGGCGACGCCCGTCTGGCTGCTGCCGCTGGTCGCGCCCATGGTGTCCGCCGCGCTCGGGCCCCTCCTGGTGCCGTACCTCCCGGAGGGCCGGCCCCGCGCGACCCTGCTGCTCGCCTGCTTCGCGATGTTCGGGCTCAGCCTGCTGGCCACCCTGATCACGCTGCCCCTGGTCTTCGGCCGGCTGCTCGCCCGCGGTCCGCTGCCCCTCGCCCTCACCCCGACGCTGTTCCTGGTGCTCGGACCGCTCGGCCAGTCCACGACCGCCGTCGGCGCCTTCGCGGACACCGCCCCGGGGGTCGTGCCGGCGCCGTACGACGAGGGGTTCCGCGTGCTCGCCGTCCTGTACGGGGTGCCCGTCATGGGCTTCGCGCTGCTGTGGCTCTGCCTCGCCACCGCGCATGTCGTACGGGCGCGGCGGCGGGGCATGCGCTTCGCGATGACGTGGTGGTCGTTCACCTTCCCGGTCGGCACCTGTGTCACCGGCGCCGGGGCCCTCGCCTCGCGCACCGGACTGGTCGCCTACGACGCGCTGGCGTACGCCCTGTACGCCCTGCTGGCCGGGGCCTGGGCCGTCGCCGCCTGGCACACGGCCCGCGGCCTGTTCAGCGGCGCGCTGCCCGCAGGGCCCGCCCCAGCACGGTCGGCGCCTCGGCCAGCGACGGGCCGTACCAGGTGAGGTACCGGCCGTCGACGAGTGCGCAGGGCAGCCCGGGGAAGGCCTCCGGGCCGTCGTCGGCGGTGAAGCGGTAGGGCTCGTCGGGGAGCACGACGAGGTCCGGGTCCGCCGCGCGCAGCGCGTCGAGCGGGACGCGCGGATAGCGCTCCGGGTGGTGCGCGTACAGGTGGTCGACGCCGAGGCGGGACAGCAGGTCGCCCGCGAAGGTGTCCCGGCCCAGCACCATCCAGGGGCGCCGCCAGACGGGCACGACCGCCGTCCGGCGCTCCGCGGGCGTGGGCACCGCGGCCCAGGCCGCCTCGGCCTCGTCCAGCCAGCGGGGGCGGGCCGGCACCCCGCACGCGGTGAGCACCCGGTCCAGCTCGCCGAAGGCCTGGGGCAGCGTCCGCACCTCCGTCACCAGCACGTGGAGGCCCGCCGCGCGCAGGGCCGCCAGGTCGCTCCCGCGGTTCTCCTCCTCGTTGGCGATCACCAGCCCGGGGGCGAGCGCGACGATCCGCTCCACCTTCGGGTTCTTGGTGCCGCCGACGCGTACGACGTCCAGCCCGGCCGGATGCGTGCACCAGTCGGTGGCGCCGGCCAGGACGCCGGGGGCGGAGAGCGCCACGGCCTCCGTCAGCGAGGGGACGAGCGAGACCACCCGGACGGGACTCATCGGCGCGGCTTGTCCCGCAGCGCCTCGATGTGCTCGGCGACGGCGACGACCAGCAGCCGTGTCTCCGGGACCGTGGCCCGCCAGCGGTGCCGGACGCCTCCGGTGAGGTACAGGGTGTCGCCGCGGCCGAGACGGTACGCGCGGCCCTCCGCCTCGATCTCCACGGCACCGTCCGCCACATACATCAACTGGTCGTTGCGGAACTGGAGTTCACGGCCGGCGTCATGGTCGCCGGTGAACTCGGAGGCGTGCATCTGGTGGTGACCGCGCACCAGGGAGCGCACCTGCGGTTCCGCCCACGGCTCGGCGCCCCCGGCGCGGACGACGTCCACGCTGCACGCCGGGTCGGCGGCGGCGAGGAGCTCCACGGCGGTGGTGCGCAGGGCGTCGGCGACCTTCTCCAGGGAGCTCTGGCTGGGACGCGCCCGCTCGTTCTCGATCTGGCTGAGGAACGGGACCGACAGGCCGCTGCGCTCGGCCACGACGGCGAGGGTGAGGTCCAGCGCACGGCGTCGCCGCCGCACGGCCGCGCCCACCCGCAGGGGCTGTTCCTTGTGGTCGCCCATCGCTCCGGCTCCCTCCTCCGCCGATCGTCCCGCACCCCGTGCGCCGCCGATCCGGCGCGCTCCTTCTGGTGAGTTGTCTGCACCCTACGCATGTTCGGCAAACCGTTTCAGGCGCCTGCCGCGTCGCCGTCACACGCGACCGGCGCCGACCCGCCAGTTCACGCCAGTCGCCCTGCGGGCCCCCCGGTTCCTCCCGCACGCGATAAGGGGTGTTCCCGCCATTGTTCCCCTCACCCGGCGGAAGGTCACGGGGAGGTCCGGGGAGGACGTCGCGCTGCGTGGTTGTCCGGATTCCTACCGTGTTCCCGCCCGGCTCCGGACGTGCCCGAGGGGCGGGCCCGGCCGCGCCGTCAGGCGCGGGTCCTGGCCCGCCCCTCGGGGGCGGCCGGTACGGCGGTTACCGCGAGGGCACCGGTTACTGCGGAGTCATCCGCTCCACCATGTCCGGGTGCTCCTCCAGCCAGGCGGCGACGGCCTCCTCCTCATGGCCCTGGCCGCGGTCCTTGATCTCGGCCTCCAGGGTGCCGAGCTCGTCCTCGCTCATCCGGAAGTCCTTGATCCACTCGGTGAGCCGCGGATACTGCTCCGGGAACTTCTCGCTCGCGATGGTGCGGATCGTGTTGCCCTCGCCGAAGGCCTTCTTGGGGTCCTTCAGCTTGGTCAGCTCGTAGTCGCTGTACGCCCAGTGCGGCGACCACAGGGTGACCGCGATGGGCTCCTTCTTGGCGTAGGCGCGCTTGAGCTCGGCCAGCATCGCCGGCGTGGAGCCGTCGACGACCTCGTACTCGTCCTCCAGGCCGTAGCCCGGCATGACCTCGTTCTTGAGCAGCTGCATCTCACCGGTGCCGGGCTCGATGCCGATGATCCGTCCGTCGAACAGGCCGGCCTTGCCCTTCAGGTCCTCCAGGGACTCGACGTCCTCGACGTACGAGGGGACGGCGATCTCCAGCGAGGTGGGCTCGTACCAGGTGCCCAGGTCGGTGAGCTTGTCCTTGCTCCTGTCCCAGTAGTTCTTCTGCGCGTACGGCAGCCAGGCGTCGAAGTTGAGGTCGAGGTCACCGGAGGCGAGGCCGGTGTAGACCGGGCCTACGTCCATCTGCTTGAGGTTCATCGTGTAGCCGCGCCGCTCGAGGACGTTCTTCCACAGGTAGGTGACGGCGACGTCCTCCTCCCAGGGGAACCAGGCCACGTCCAGCGGGCGCTTCGCCTCGGCGGGCGTGGCGCCCGAGCCGGACCCGACCGGGGCCAGCTCGTCGACGATGCCCGGGTTGTCCTTCAGCCAGGTCCGGACGGCGTCCTGCTGCTTGCCCTTGCCCGCCTTGTTGATCTCGGCTTCCAGGCCGGTGAGCTGCTTCTCGGTCATCGAGAAGTCCTTCAGCCACTTCCCGACGAGCGGATTGTCGTCGGCGAAGCCCTCGCGCGACACCGTGTGCACGCCGTCGCCCTTGCCCCAGCTGCCCTTGGGGTCCTTCAGCTTCTTCAGGTCGTAGTCGCTGTACGCCCAGTGCGGCGACCAGAGCGTGACGACGACCGGCTCCTTCTTGCTGTAGGCCCGCTTCAGCTCGGCCAGCATCGCCGGCGTGGAGCTGTCGACGACCTTGTACTCCTTGTCCAGGCCGTACTCCTTGAGGACCTTGCTCTTCAGCAGGCCCATCATGCCGGCGCTGGACTCGATGCCGGTGATCTCCCCGCCGAAGGCGGACGCCTTGCCCTTGAGGTCCTCCAGGCTGTCGACGTCCTCCATGTACGCCGGGACGGTCAGCTCCAGCGACGTCTCGCCGTACCAGGAGCCGAGGTCGTCGAGCTGCCCGCCGTACTTCTTCCAGTACGCCTCGTGGGTGGTGGGCAGCCAGGCGTCCGTCTGGAAGTCGACGGTGCCCTGCGCGAGGGCGGTGTAGAGCGGGCCGGCCTCGAACTGCTCGGCCTCGACCTCGAAACCGCGCTGCTCGAGGACCTCCTTCCACAGGAAGGTGGAGGCGACGCCCTCGTCCCAGGGGATGTAACCGATGGTGATCTTCTTGCCGTCGCCGACGTTCTCGCCGTCGGCGGTGGTGCCTGAGCCGCCGGCGTTGCCGCCGAAGATCCCCATGCCGCCCGCGACCAGGGCGAGGACGACGACACCGATCACGGCGACCTGCGGGCGGGGCCGGTAGGACCAGATCCTCAGTCCCTGCGCGGCGCGTGCCTTGGCGGCGGCGCGCCGGCCGAGCGGGGAGACCTGGGTGCCCAGGGCGCTGGTCATGCGGTCCAGGTAGATCGCCAGGATGACGATGGCGATGCCGGACTCGGCGCCGAGACCGATGTTGAGCTGCCCGATGGCCTCGATGACCGCGCCGCCGAGTCCGCCGGTGCCGACCATGCCGGCGATCGCGGCCATGGACAGGCCCAGCATGATGACCTGGTTGACGCCCGCCATCACCGTGGGCAGCGCCAGCGGCAGCTGCACGCGCAGCAGGGTGTTGCGGGGCGTGGTGCCGAACGCCTCGGCCGCCTCGACCAGTTCCTTGTCGACCTGGCGGATGCCCAGCTCGGTCATGCGCACGCCCGGGGCGAGCGCGAAGATCAGGGTGGCGACGATGCCCGGGGCGGAGCCGGTCCCGAAGAACAGGATCGCCGGGATGAGGTAGATCATCGCGGGCAGCGTCTGCATGAAGTCCAGGATCGGCCGGACCACGGCGCTGACCCGGTCGGAGCGGGCCGCCCAGATGCCCACCGGCACCGATATGACCAGCGCGATCACCGTGGCGACGAGGACCAGCGCCAGCGTCACCATCGAGTCCTCCCACAGTTCGAGGGAGTCCAGGAAGGCGAAGCCGACGAAGGTGAGGACACCGGCGAAGGTGCCACGCAGCCAGAAGGCGATCACCGCGAAGATGCCGCAGAGGATCAGCGGTTCGGGGGCCTGGAGGACGGCGTTGACGCCGTCGTAGGCGCCGGTGAAGACGGCCTTGAGGAAGTCGAACAGCCAGGTGACGTTGGCGAGCAGCCATTCGACGGTGCTGTTGACCCAGTCGCCGAGCGGAATCCTAGGCACGGGCCATCACCTTCTCGCCGCCCTTGTCCCGCGGGGTGTCGCAGACGCCGGGACCGGCCTCCTCGTCACCGAGGAACCCGACGAGGCGCCGCCGGGGCACGACGCCGACGAGTGCGTCCTCCTCGTCGAGCACGGCCACGGGGTGCGGTACCCGGGCGCTGATCGCGCACAGATCGGTGAACGGCGTGTCGGGCGTCGCGGTCTCGCAGCCGCAGTCGGCCTCGTCACCGCGGACCTCGCGCTCCATCACGGCGCCGGCGGTGAGCACGCGGGAGCGGTCGACGTCCTGGGTGAAGGAGGCGACGTAGTCGTCGGCGGGACGGATCAGGATGTCCTGCGCGGTGCCGATCTGCACGATGCGGCCGTCGCGCATCACCGCGATGCGGTCGCCCAGGCGCATGGCCTCGTTGAGGTCGTGGGTGATGAAGACGATCGTCTTCTTCAGGGTCTTCTGCAGTTCGAGCAGCTGGTCCTGCATGTCGCGGCGGATCAGCGGGTCGAGGGCGCTGAAGGACTCGTCCATCAGCAGCAGGTCGGCGTCGGTGGCGAGCGCGCGGGCGAGCCCCACGCGCTGCTGCATGCCGCCCGACAGCTCGTCGGGCCACGACTTCTCCCAGCCGGCCAGGCCGCACAGGGCGAGCGCCTCGTCGGCGCGGCGTTCGCGCTCGGCGCGGGGCACGCCCTGCACTTCAAGACCGTAGGCGGCGTTGTCACGGACGCTGCGGTGCGGGAACAGCGCGAAGTGCTGGAAGACCATGCTGATCTTCTTGGAACGGACCTTGCGCAGCTCCCGGTCGGGCAGCGCGGTCAGGTCCTGGCCGTCGAAGCGCACCTGTCCGGCGGTGGGTTCCAGCAGGCCGTTCAGCATCCGCAACAGGGTGGACTTGCCGGAGCCCGACAGGCCCATGACGACGAAGATCTCGCCCGGCTCCACCGTGAACGAGGCGTCGACGACGGCGGCGGTGGTGCCGTCGGCGCGCAGTTCCTCCCGGTCGGTCTTCTTCTGGCGCAGTCGTTCGACCGCCTGGTCCGGTCGTCTGCCGAACACCTTGAACAGATGCTCGGCCTCAAGCCTGGATGACACGCGTACCTCTTGTCTCGACGGCAAAGGGCGGAAGCGATGCCCGGCGGACAGCTCACGCGGCCCCAAAACAGTTGAATCTGTAACCGGCATCGCTTCGGGCCCGCGCCTCCCCGGTTTTGCACAGGGCAAACGTGTTCGTGTGACGCATCACATTGACGGCGCAAGACGCAACTTGTTGCGCATCACGCACTCACACACTTACGTACTCACGCGCTTCTGCGGGGCGCTGTCGGTGGTGTGCGGCATGATGCGGGACGTGACCGGACGACTGATGCTCCTCGACACCGCCTCCCTGTACTTCCGTGCCTACTTCGGCGTCCCGGAGTCCGTCAGGGCCCCGGACGGCACTCCGGTGAACGCCGTGCGCGGACTGCTCGACTTCATCGACCGCCTGGTCAAGGACCACCGCCCCGACCACCTGGTGGCCTGCATGGACGCCGACTGGCGCCCGAAGTGGCGGGTGGAACTGATCCCCTCCTACAAGGCGCACCGCGTCGCCGAGGAGCGTGCGGCGGGTCCGGACGAGGAGGAGGTGCCGGACACGCTGTCCCCGCAGGTACCGGTCATCGAGAGCGTGCTCGACGCGGTGGGCATCGCGCGGGTGGGGGTCGCCGGCTACGAGGCGGACGACGTGATCGGCACGCTCACCGCCCGCGCCGGCGGACCGGTCGACATCGTCACCGGCGACCGCGATCTCTACCAGCTGGTGGACGACGCGCGCGGGGTGCGCGTGCTGTATCCGCTGAAGGGCGTCGGCATGCTCCAGATCACCGACGAGGCCGTGCTGCGCGAGAAGTATGGGGTGGACGGCAGGGGGTACGCGGATCTGGCGCTGCTGCGCGGTGATCCGAGCGACGGCCTGCCGGGCGTGCCGGGCATCGGGGAGAAGACGGCGGCCAAGCTGCTGGCCGAGTTCGGCGACCTGGCCGGGATCCTGGCGGCCGTGGACGACCCGCGGGCCAAGCTCACGCCGTCGCAGCGCAAGCGTCTGGACGAGGCGCGGCCGTATCTCGCGGTCGCCCCCAAGGTCGTCCGGGTCGCGGACGACGTCCCGCTCCCGGACCTCGACACGGCGCTGCCGCGCGGGCCGCGCGATCCGGCCGGGGTGGAGTCCCTGGCCGCCCGATGGGGTCTGGGCGGATCGCTGCAGCGCCTGCTGACGACCCTCTCGGCGTGAGCCGCACACATCGCCGAACCGGACGGAGCGTCCGCCGACGAGGCGTCGACCGGGATCGAGGTGCTAACTTAGGTAACCCTAACCGCGATCGCTGGGAGGCTCCTCATGGCAGAGCGACCGGTACGTGCCCCGCGCGCGCCGCACACCGCCGAGGTCGTCCGTACCGAACAGCTGACCCCGCACATGCGGCGCGTGGTGCTCGGTGGTGAGGGACTCTCCGATTTCTCGGCGGACACCTGCACCGATCACTACGTCAAGCTGCTGTTCCCGGCCGCGGGGGCGACGTATCCGGAGCCCTTCGACCTCCAGCGCATCCGCGAGGAGTTCCCGCGCGAGCAGTGGCCGGTGACCCGGACGTACACGGTGCGGCAGTGGGACGCCGAGCACCGTGAGCTGACCCTGGACTTCGTGGTCCACGGCGACGAGGGCCTGGCGGGCCCCTGGGCGGCGAACGTCCGGCCGGGCGAGGTCGTCCGGTTCATGGGCCCCGGCGGCGCCTACGCGCCCGACCCGGCCGCCGACTGGCATCTGCTCGTCGGCGACGAGAGCGCGCTGCCCGCGATCGCCCGCTCGCTGGAGGCGCTGCCGCACGGCGCCAGGGCGTTCGCCTTCGTGGAGATCTCCGGCCCCGACGAGGAGCAGAAGATCGACTCCGATGTGGAGGTCCGCTGGCTGCACCGTGGCGGCCGGCCCGTCGGCGAGGCCCTGGTGGAGGCCGTCCGGAATCTCGACTTCCCGGAGGGCCGGGTGCACGCCTTCGTCCACGGCGAGGCCCACTTCGTGAAGGAGCTGCGCCGTCTGCTGCGGGTGGATCGCGGCATCCCGCGCGAGGACCTGTCGATCTCCGGCTACTGGCGGCTCGGCCACGACGAGGACGGCTGGCAGGCCTCCAAGCGCGAGTGGAACGCCCGCGTCGAGGCCGAGCAGGAGGCCGTGGACGTCTCCGCCTGATGGGCTTGCCGGAGCACCCGCGGCCGGTGGGCGGGTCGGGGCCGTCCGTCCCCGGACCGGCGCGGCGGGACCTGCCGGAGGGGCGCGGACGCGCCGGCCACGCGCCGCCGTCTCCGCGGGCAGTCGTGCCACGTACCGCCGTTCCCGCGGGCAGTCGTGCCTCCTTCAGTGCCTGAAGGGCCCGGGAGGTGCCCCAGCGGCACGGGTGGGCGGTGGAGGTACCTCCCGCTCGCGCGAAGCCGGGAGTGGCGGAGGCACCCCGCCGGCGCCGGGCCGCGCGCACACCCCCGGCCCACACGGACGCGGTGCATCCGCCAAGCACCGGCCGGCACCAGCACGACGGCACCCACAAGCGCCGGGCCGCGCACACCCCGCACCCGTCCGCCGGACGGGGGAACCGTGGCCCGTCACCCCGGGCACGGCGGCGTGGCGAGCCCCTCGGGACGGGGCGCTGCCGCAGGATCCGGGCGCGTGGCACACACCTTCGACGAACTCGTGGCCAAGCAGCGCGCGGCGGACGAGGCACACGCCAGGGTCCGGCAGTTGCGGGACGCCTACGGCCCGCCCACCCGGACCAAGTGGAGCGGGCGCCAGACCAGCACCTGGGAGACCGCCTGGCGGGCCTGGCGCGACCTCGCCCGTGACGTCCGCCTCGCGGTGACCGAGTACGCCCGGACCGAGGGCAGACCGCTCCACGAGATCGAGACGGAGCTGAAACGGGCGGCCGGGCACGACGAACAGGGCGGGAACCGCGGCTGAGCGACCCCGTACGCTTGCCCGATGTGAGACGCAGACGGCCGATTCCGCCCTCTCCCCTGCCGCAGCGCGACGGTGTGGACCCGGTGCGGGTACGGCTGCCCGCCGGCACCCGGTGGGCCACGGTGCGGGAGCATCTGGTGCAGCGGCTGTCGGCCGGCCCCGGAGTCGTGGACGGGATGTTCGCCGCGGGGCTGATCGTCGGGACGGACGGGCGGGCCGTACCGGCGGACGCACCGTACGCACCCGGCATGTGCGTGTGGTTCCACCGGGAACTGCCCGCCGAGGTGCCGGTGCCGTTCCCGCTGGAGGTCGTCCACCGGGACGAGCACGTCGTCGTCGTCGACAAGCCCCACTTCCTGGCCACCACCCCGCGCGGCAGCCATGTCACCCAGACCGCGCTCGCCCGGCTCCGCCGTGAGCTGGGCATCCCGGAACTCGGCGCCGCGCACCGCCTCGACCGGCTCACCGCGGGCCTGCTGCTGTTCACGGTGCGGCCCGAGGAGCGCGGCGCGTACCAGACGCTGTTCCGCGACCGGCGCGTGCACAAGGAGTACGAGGCCGTCGCGCCCCACGATCCCGGGCTGGAGCTGCCCAGGACCGTGCGCAGCCGGATCGTGAAGGAGCGCGGGGTGCTCGCCGCCCGGGAGGTCGAGGGCGAGCCGAACGCGCTGACGCGTGTGGAGCTCGCCGCCCACCGCCCGGACGGCCTCGGCCGGTACCGGCTGGTGCCCGGCACCGGGCAGACCCATCAGCTGCGGGTGCACATGAACGCGCTGGGCGTGCCGATCCTCGGCGATCCGCTGTATCCCGAGGTGACCGGCCCCGTCCCGGCCGGTGACTTCCGGCGTCCGCTGCAACTGCTCGCGCGGACGCTGGAGTTCACCGACCCGGTGACGGGGGTGGAACACCGGTTCACCAGTGGGCGGGTGCTCGCGGCCTGGTCCTCGTACGAGGACTGGGCGGCCGGTCAGTAGCCGCGCCACCAGCGCAGGAAGCGCTGCCACGCGTTCCGCGGCGGGGCGGGTTCCGTCACCGGCACGGGCGGCGGAGGTACCGGCACGGGCGGCTCGACGTGCGGCTCGGGCGGCACCGGGGCCGCGGCGCCCGGCCCGGTCCCCGGCCGGGCGTGGCCGATGTGCCAGTCCTGCTGCGGGGGCGCGTCGTTCTCGTGGCTGGGCCGCTGCGTGATGTCCTGCTGCGGCCGGGGCGTGAAGTGGACGGGCAGTTCCACCAGATGGCGTGAGGCGATGGACTCGGTGAAGGACAACTCCTCCTCGTCGACGCTGAGCTCCACGTCGGGCAGCCGCATGAGCAGGGCGTCGACGCCGACTTCGGCGATGGTGCGGCCGATGTCCTGGCCGGGGCACTCGTGCGGGCCGCCGCCGAAGGCGAGGTGCGAGCGGTTGCCCTGCATGTCGGCGGTCGGGTCGGGGCGCACGCGTGGATCGACGTTGGCCGGCGCGGGCGCGAACAGCAGGCCGTCACCCTTGCGGATGCGCTGGCCGCCGAGCTCCGTCTCCTGTTTGGCGAAGTAGGCGAAGATGGTGCTGAACGGCGGTTCGTCCCAGAGCAGTTGCTCCACCGCCTGGGGCACGGTCATCTGGCCGCCGTTGAGCTGGGAGCGGAAGCGCGGGTCGATCAGCACCTGGCGCAGCACGTTGGCCAGGAGGTTGGCGGTGGCCTCGTAGGCGGCGATCAGCACCACTCTGAGGTGCTGGCTGACCTCGTCGTCGGTCAGCCCGGCCGGGTGGGCGATGAGGTGGCCGGCGAAGTCGTTCAGCGGCTCGGCCCGGCGGCGGGCGGTGAGACGCTCCAGGGCCCCCATGACGTAGGCGTTGCTGGCGATCGCGGTCTCGGTGCCCCGGATCATGTCACGGGCGGCCTCGACCATCCGGTCGTTGTACTCGTCGGGCATGCCGAGGACGTGGCACATCACGGCCATCGGCAGGTGCTCGGCGTACTGGCCGACCAGTTCGGCCTCGCCCGCCTCGCAGAACCGGTTGACGACGCGCTGGACGCTGCGGTTGACGTGCCGGCGCAGCCCGCGGAAGTCGGTGGCCGCCACGGCGGCGTCGATGGCGCCGCGCAGCCGCTTGTGCTCGTCGCCCTCGGCGTGCGCGCACATCGGCTGCCAGGCGATGTGCGGCATCAGCGGATGGTCGGGCTTGACCAGGCCGGCCGTGAGCGGGGACCAGATACGGCTGTCCTTGCAGTACTGCGCGGGAGTGCGGACCAGTTGCTGGCTCTCGGCGTGGCCGAGGACCACCCACATCGGCAGGTCGTCGTGGATGAGCACCGGTGCCACCGGGCCGTGTTCGGCGCGCAGTGCCTCGTACAGCTTCCTCAGGTCCTCCGACTCGTGCAGCCGGCTCAGCCCGCCGGGGCCCGGGCCGTGCGCGGGGCAGCCGGGGGGCGGGCCGGGCCGGGGTGCTTCCGTGCCGGTCGGGGAGTCTCCCGTCAGGGAGTTCGGTTCAGGCGTCACAGTGGTGCTCCGAGGGGAAAGCGGGGTGTGGGCGGGGACGGGTCCGGGGTCAGGTGAGCGAGCCCGTCATGGCGAGGGAGTGCAGGAACCGCATCAGGGTCATCAGGACGTCGCGGCTGGAGGCGCGGCGCCGCACATCGCACTCCAGGATGGGGATCTGCTCGGACAAATCGAGGGCGGACCGCAGGTCCTCGACGGGGTAACGCGGGCCGTCCGGGAAGGAGTTGACCGCGACGACGAACGGCACGCCGCGCTCCTCCAGCCGTCCCATGACGTCGAAGCTGACCTCGAGGCGACGGGTGTCGACGAGTACGACCGCGCCGAGCGCCCCCTCGAACAGTCCGTTCCACAGGAACCAGAAGCGTTCCTGGCCGGGGGTGCCGAAGAGGTACAGCACCAGCTGGTCCGTGATCTTGATGCGGCCGAAGTCCATGGCGACGGTGGTGGCCGTCTTGGACGCGGAACCGAAGTTGTCGTCGACCCCGATGCCGGCCTGCGTCATGGTCTCCTCGGTGGTCAGCGGTTTGATCTCGCTGACCGAGCCGACCATGGTCGTCTTGCCGACGCCGAATCCGCCGACGATGACGATTTTCACCGCGGCCTCGGCCGTGTGCGGCAGCTGATCCTCCGCCCGGGGTCCCGGGATGGTCTCAGAGCCTTTGAAGTCCATGCATCACCGCTTCGAGAAGGGAACGGTCGGGGAGCGCCTTGCGGACGATCGGCGAGCGCGCCTGGACCAGTTCCGCCGTCAGCATCTCGGTGAGCAGCACGGTCACCACGCTGAACGGCAGGCTGAGATAGGCCGACAGTTCGGCCACGGACAGGGGTGCGGCGCAGAGCCGGAGCAGCGCCGCCTGCTCGGGGGTGGCGGAGGGCGGGGGGTCCGGGGAGCGGGCCACGATCAGCGTCACGAGGTCGATGTCGGCCCGTTCGCCGTCCGGACCCGCGACGACGTACAGCCGCTCGGGGTTGCCGCCCGCGCCCTCCTTCCTGGCCGGTCCGGCCGGCCGCGGAGGGGTGCCGTCCCGGGGGGAGCGCCTCTGGCGTTGCGGAGGAGTCATACGGGCTGCCCGTTCCGTCGGGGCGGACTGGTCAGATGGGCGCCGATGCGGACGACGAGGTCGCGCATCATGCCGCCCATGCGGCCGGGTTCGCAGGTCATGTCGGAGAGCACCGCGAGATAGGCGTTGGCGCCGGCCGCCATGAGGTAGAAGTAGCCCTCGTTGATCTCGATGAGCACCATCTTCATCTCACCGTTGCCGTACGGGAGTTCCTGGGCGACGGCCCCGGCGAGGCTCTGTACGCCCGCGCAGGCCGCGGCGACCCGGTCGGCGGCGTCCGGCTCGCCGCCGTAGCGGGCGATGCGCAGGCCGTCGGCGGAGAGCACCACGATCATCTCGACGCCGGGTACGCCGTCGGCGAGCTCCTTGAGCATCCAGTCGAAGTTGGCTCGTTGCTGGATCACTTGAGGTCCCCCTCGTCATCGGCCTCGGTGCGGGCCGGTTCGTTGATGAGATGCAGGTAGGCGGTCGGGTTCCGGGTGAAGTCGGTGGTGTGGACGCCCGGGTCGAGGCCCTTCCTCATGCCCTCCCAGAAGGCGTCGACCCACAGCCCGGGCTCGCGGTCGTCCTGCTTCTTCTCGGGCTCGGGCCTGGCCCAGACGTCGTGGTACTCCTCGCCCCGCTCCTTGGCCTCCCGCTCGGCCCGTTCGGCGGCGGCCTGCTCGGCGTACCGCTGGGCCAGCGGGGTCTTCATCCGGCTGCGGCGCTGCGGAAGGCCGCCCGCGGTCCACTCGGTGACCTCGGGGACGTCGTCCTCCATGGAGACCGTGTCGGGGATGCGGGGGCTGGTGGGACGGCGCTTCTTGGGCGTGCGCTCGGGGCCCGGGAGGGCGTCGACCGGGCGGGGCACGGCGGTCGCCCCGATGCCGTGGGCGAGGCCCACGCCGGGCTGGTCGGTGATCATCTCGCTCGGTACGACGAGGACGGCGCGGACCCCGCCGTAGGCGGAGGCGCGCAGCGAGACCTGCATGTTGAACGCGGTGCAGAGCCGGCCGACGACGGCGAGACCGAGGCGCGGGTTGGCCCCGATCTCCTGGAGGTCGACACCCCGCTGGGCCTGCTCGAGCATCCCCTCGATACGGGCCCGGGCGTGCTCGTCGAGGCTGACTCCGGCGTCCTCGATCTCGATCGCGACGCCGGTCTGCACCTCGGTGGCGGTGACACTGACCTTGCTGGTCGGCGGCGAGTAGCGGGTGGCGTTGTCGAGGAGTTCGGCGGCGGCGTGGATGACCGGCTCGACGTAGATGCCCTTGATGTTGATCTTGGCGATCGACTTCAGGTCGATGCGGCGGTACTCGAGGATGCGGGACATGGCGCCGCGCAGCACGCTGTAGAGGGCGACGGGCTTGGGCCACTGGCGTCCGGGACGGCCGCCGCCGAGGACGGAGATGGAGTCGGCGAGGCGGCCGATCAGCGCGGTGCCGTGGTCGATGCGCAGCAGGTCGTCGAAGACCTCGGGGTTGCGGCCGTGGTCCTCCTCCATCTCCCGGAGTTCCTTGGCCTGCTGGTGGACGATCGCCTGGACGCGGCGGGCGATGCTGACGAAGGAGCGCTGGGAGGAGTCGCGCAGGTTCTCCTCGTCGTCGATGATCTTCAGCATCGTCCTGAGCAGGTCGATCTGGTACTTCGGCAGATCGCTCCAGGCCGGGTTGAGCCGGGGCAGGCCGCGGATCACCTCGTCGGGGTCGTTGCCGCTGTGCAGGTAGTCGAGGGCCGCGGGGGTGACCTGCCGGGTGAAGTACTGCGTCTCCGTGTCATGGGCGGCGATCCGGGACTCCAGATACGCGCGGTGACGGTCGTACCCGGCCTGCGCCTCCCGCAGCGCACGGCCGCGGCGCACCGCCTCGGCCGCGGCGGCGGTCACCAGCAGGGTCGCGACGGCGCCACACACGCCGACGGCGATCCGGGCGGGCTCCGCCACCAGGGCGACGGCGGCTCCGGTCGCCGCGGCCATCACTATGGCCGGCAACAACAGTACGCGCGTGTAAGGAAGTTGGACACTCGCCATGTGAGCCCTCTGAAACGAATCGACTGACGGCCGGGGAACGTACACATAGGGGAACAAGCGCACGAATTCATCTCAACTCGGTGCGCTGCGGGCGAGCCTAGTCCGACAGGATCATCGCCATGTCATATTCAGCAAGCGCCGGAAATGACCCCTGGGACAGGAGTACGCTCAGGTCGTTTACACGCCGTGCGACTATTCGAACACAGTGCGTCACTGCGGTCAGGCGTACGAAAACCACTCACCGTCACGGGTGAGGAAGGCCCTGGGGCTCCCTGATGCTGCCCACGAAACCGGGCGGTGACGCCCCCGGTGAGGGCGCACGGAAGGCAGAAGCCCGGCGCGCACGGGGCGCACCGGGCTTCGGGGCGGTTCGGAGCCGGGCGGTTCAGCCCACGGACGAGTAGGCGACCACGCCGCGCAGCAGTCCGTCGACCGCCTTGCGGGCGTTCCTGGCGACCGTCGAACCCTCGACGGACGGCGCCGCCGCCGAGATCTGCCCCAGCACGTCGATGACCTGCTTGCACCAGCGCACGAAGTCGCCGGCCGGCATCTCCGCCTCGCGCAGCACCTCGTCCAGGCCCTTGCCCGACGCCCACATGTAGGCGGCCCAGGCGAAGCCGAGGTCGGGCTCGCGCTGGCCCACGCCCTCGGTCTGGCTGATCCGGAAGTCCTCCTCCAGGGCGTCCAGCCGGCCCCAGATGCGGACCATCTCGCCGAGCGCCGCCTTGGCCTTGCCCGAGGGCAGCTTGGGTGCCATCGCGTCGTCGGCGGCCCGGGCCTCGTACACCAACGCCGACACGCACGCGGCGAGTTCGGCGGGGGCGAGCCCTTCCCAGACGCCCTCGCGCAGGCATTCGCTGGCCAGCAGGTCGAGTTCGCCGTACAGCCGGGCCAGCCGCTTGCCGTGTTCGGTGACCTCGTCGCCGCGCAGATAGTCCATCTCGGTCAGCAGCCCGACGATCCGGTCGAAGGTGCGGGCGATGGTGTTCGTCCGGCCCTCGATGCGTCGCTCCAGCTGCGAGGTGTCGCGCAGCAGCCGGTGGTACCGCTCGGCCCAGCGGGCGTGGTCCTCACGGTCCTGGCAGCCGTGGCACGGGTGCGCCTTCAGCGCCTTGCGCAGCCGTGCGATCTCCCGGTCGTCGACCGCCTCGGACCGCTTCTTGCGGTGCCGGTCCGGGGTGATGTGCCCCGCCTTGGTGCGCAGCGCGGAGGCGAGGTCCCGACGCGACTGCGGGGAACGCGGGTTGAAGGACTTCGGGATCCGCATCCGCTCCAGCGCCTCGACCGGCACCGGGAAGTCGATCGACGCCAGCCGCTTCACCTGCCGTTCGGCGGTCAGCACCAGTGGGCGCGGACCGTCGTGGTACTCGAAGCCGCGGTGGCCGTTGGAACGCCCCGCGGGCAGCCCCGGGTCGAGGACCAGCGCCAGCCCCGCGTACTTGCCGGTGGGTACGTGGATGACGTCACCGGGCTTCAGCTTCTCCAGCGCGACGGCCGCCTCCGCGCGACGCTGGGACGCGCCCTGCCGGGCCAGCTCGTTCTCCCGGTCCTTCAGCTCGCGGCGCAGCCGCGCGTACTCCTCGAAGTCGCCGAGGTGGCAGGTCATGGAGTCCTTGTAGCCCTCCAGGCCCTCCTCGTTGCGCTGCACCTGCCGCGAGATGCCCACGACCGACTTGTCCGCCTGGAACTGCGCGAACGACGTCTCGAGCAGCTCGCGCGAGCGGTGCCGGCCGAACTGCTCGACCAGGTTGACCGCCATGTTGTACGACGGCTTGAAGCTGGAGCGCAGCGGATACGTGCGTGTGCCGGCCAGTCCCGCCAGGTGGTCGGGGTTCATGGCGCGCTGCCACAGCACGACCGCGTGACCCTCGACGTCGATGCCGCGCCGGCCGGCCCGGCCGGTCAGCTGGGTGTACTCGCCGGGGGTGATGTCGGCGTGCTGCTCGCCGTTCCACTTGACGAGCTTCTCCAGGACCACCGAGCGGGCGGGCATGTTGATGCCGAGCGCGAGGGTCTCGGTCGCGAACACGGCCTTCACCAGCCCGCGCACGAACAGCTCCTCGACGACCTCCTTGAACGTCGGCAGCATGCCCGCGTGGTGGGCGGCGATGCCGCGCTCCAGGCCCTCCAGCCACTCGTAGTAGCCCAGGACGTGCAGGTCCTCGGCCGGGATGGAGGCGGTGCGCTCCTCGACCAGGGCGCGGACCTTCGCCCGCGCCTCCTCGTCGTTGAGCCGGAGCCCCGCGTACAGGCACTGCTGGACGGCGGCCTCGCAGGCGGCGCGGCTGAAGATGAAGGTGATCGCGGGCAGCAGGCCCTCGGCGTCCAGCCGCTCGATGACCTCCGGCCGGCTCGGCGTCCACACCCGCGAGCGCTGTCTGCGCTCCCGCTCCCGGTCGGCCTCGCGCAGGTTGCCCCGCCCGCGCTTGCGGTCGCCCCAGGACGGGCGGCTCGCCTCCAGGCGCGCCATGCGCGTGAGGTCCGGGTTGACGGCCTTCTTGCGGCCCTCCCCCTCCTCGAACAGGTCGTATATCCGGCGGCCCGCGAGCACGTGCTGGAACAGCGGCACGGGCCGGTGCTCGGAGACGATCACCTGGGTGTCACCGCGGACGGTGTCCAGCCAGTCGCCGAACTCCTCCGCGTTCGACACCGTCGCCGACAGGGAGACCAGGGTCACGGACTCGGGGAGGTGGATGATCACTTCCTCCCAGACGGCGCCGCGGAAGCGGTCCGAAAGGTAGTGCACCTCGTCCATCACCACGTAGCCGAGGCCGAGCAGGGTCTGCGACCCGGCGTACAGCATGTTCCGCAGCACCTCGGTGGTCATCACGACCACCGGGGCGTCGGAGTTGACGCTGTTGTCACCGGTGAGCAGGCCCACCTTGTCCGCGCCGTAGCGACGGCACAGGTCGGCGTACTTCTGGTTCGACAGCGCCTTGATGGGTGTCGTGTAGAAGCACTTCTTGCCCTGCTGGAGGGCGAGGTGGACGGCGAACTCGCCGACGATCGTCTTGCCGGAGCCGGTGGGCGCGGCGACCAGCACGCCCTTCCCCGCCTCGAGCGCCTGGCAGGCCTCGATCTGGAAGGGGTCGAGGCCGAAGTCGTACATCTCGCGGAAGGAGGCGAGCGAGGTGGCCTGCTCGGCAGCGCGCCTGCGTGCTGCCGCGTACCGCTCGGCCGGTGAGAGATCCTCTGTCATCGTGCTTTCGAGCGTACCGGGCCGCACCGACAACAGGACGATCATTATCCGGAACCGTCCCGGTGGGCGGCGGGACCGCCCGGTTCAGGGGCCGACGACCCGCAGGGCGCCCGGCACGCACCTCGCGGTCAGCGGCAGCGGACCCACCGGCTCCCCGTCCGCGTAGCCGGTGACCCGCTCGGCGACCAGCTCCACGCTCGCCGCCCGCAGCACGGTGATCGCGGGATGGCCGACGTGCGTCCCCCGGTACACCCTCGGGAACACCCGCAGCAGCGTGGCCCGGCTGCACTCGCCGACCACCGTGATGTCGAACAGCCCGTCGGTGAGATCCGCTCCGGGGCATATGCGCATGCCGCCGCCGTACGACGGCCCGTTCCCGACGGCCACCAGCGTCGCCTCGACCTCGCGGACCTCGCCGCCGTCGAGGGTGATCCGGTACGGCAGTGGCTCGAAGGCGGCCAGTTCGGCGACCATCGCCAGGTCGTACTTGAAGCGTCCGAGGGGCAGCCGCATCCGGTTGCCGCGGTCGTTGACCCGGGAGTCGAAGCCGGAGGCGAGCACGGCGCCGAACCAGCGGTCGCCGACCCGGCCGAGGTCGATGTCGCGTACCCGACCGCACTTGAGGGCGTCGGCGATCATCCGGCCGGCCGCGGCCGGTTCCCGCAGGGGCATGCCGAGCGCGCGGGCGAAGTCGTTGCCGGTTCCGGCGGCGACCAGGCCGAACGGGGTACCGGTGCCGACGACGGCCTGCAGGGCGAGGTTCGCCATGCCGTCGCCGCCGACGGCGATCAGCGCTCCGGTGCCCTCCTCGACGGCGGCACGCGCCCGGGCCAGGGCGCCTTGGGGGTCGTCGCCGAGCACGGTCCGCACCGAGAAGCCGGCGTCCCGCAACGCGGAAGCGGCCGGCCGCGCCGCGCGGGCGCCCCGGCCGCGGCCCGCGGTGGGGTTGACGAAGAGGGTGATCTCGCTGGTCACGGGAGTGACCCTACGAGTTGCGGCCCGGTCTTCAGGTCACGTCGTCATAACCGTTGACCCGGTCCTTGGTGGTCTGCTCGGGCAGGGCGGCCACGGGCTCCACCGGATCGATGGACTCGGGGGTGAGATCCAGCTCGGAGGCCTCGTCGTCGGCGGGGCCCATGGCCTCCAGGCGGCGCCTGCGGCGGTCGTTGAGCAGGGACACGGCGACCGCGCCGAAGTACAGGATCCAGATCGGCCCGGCGAGCGCCATCATGGTCAGCGGGTCGGTGCTCGGCGTGGCGATGGCCGCGAACAGCGTGATGCCCATGATCATGCCGCGCCACCAGCCGAGCATGCGCCTGCCCGTGATGGCACCGGAGAAGTTGAGCATGACCAGCAGCAGCGGCAGCTCGAAGGAGAGACCGAAGACGACCACCATGCGCGTGACGAGGTCGAGCAGGTCGTCCAGCGGCAGCAGGTTGTCGACGCCGAACGGCGTGAAGGTGATGAGCACCTCGGCGGTGGTGGGCAGCACCGCGTACGCGAAGTAGGCACCGCAGAGGAAGAGCGGGAAGCCCGTCGCGACGAACGCGTAGGCGTACTTCCTCTCGTGCCGGTGCAGACCCGGGGCGACGAAGGCCCACAGCTGGTACAGCCAGACCGGCGAGGCCAGTACGACGCCGGCCATCAGGGAGACCTTCAGCGCCAGCGTGAACGGCGTGAGCAGACCGTTGATCGTGATCTGGGCGCACGGCTCCGTGCTGTCCGAGCGGGCGAGTTCCGCGAAGGACTTCTCGCACCCGACCGACTCGAAGACCGGCTCGGTGAAGAAGTTGATGATGTCGTTGTAGAAGAAGGCTGCGGCGACCGTCACGGCGACGATGGCCAGCAGCGCCTTCGCGAGCCGGTTGCGGAGCTCACGAAGGTGCTCCGCGAGGGGCATCCGCCCCTCGGGATCCTTCTCCTGCTTGCGGGCAGACTTGAGCAACCCACGTTCCCATCTCGTGCGGCGGGCCGGAGTTCACCGGCCCTGCGTCAGCGCTTGGTCGTGTCCGTCGGCTCCGTGACCGGACGGGAGCTGGTCACATCGCCGGGAGCGGCCTGGATGGTGCGCTGCGCCGGGGTCTGCTCGCCGGGGGCCGGCGGGTCGGCGGGTGCGGAGGACTTGTCCTCCTTCATCGCCTTCGCCTCGCTCTTGAGGATGCGGGCGGACTTGCCGAGCGACCGCGCCATGTCCGGAAGCTTCTTCGCGCCGAACAGCAGGATGATGACGACGAGGATGAGAATGATCTCGGGGGCTCCGAGCCTTCCGAACATAAGTCTTTACCTTCTCACCGAGGCTGCTGGGGGTGGGGTGCTGTCCGACCGGTCGGACATGTGTCCGAACGATCGTGTTGTCAGCGATCGTAACGCTCAGGGGTGAACGTGAGGCAATCCCCGTGCGTACTCCCGTCCGCGGTCCGGGCCTCGTTCTCCGGGCCGCGATCAGCAGCGTACCTGCCGTGCCCCGCAGGGTGACAGGGCGAAGGCCGCTCCCACGGACAATCCGTACCTCCCCAGCGCCTCAAGGGCCTGGGAGGCACTCCCGGCGGCGCGGGTGGGCGATGAGGGAGGCACTCCACGAGCGCCGGACCGCGCGAACCACCCCGGCCCGCACCGGCGCCGTGCACCTCGCAGGCGCCGGGGCCTGCAAGCCCTCCCCACACATGGCGCACCCGACCGTGCGCCGGCCCGTCGAAGGGTGCGGTACCCAAACCCTTCAGAGGGCCTCGGCAGACCGCGCCGTACTCGCCGCCGCCCGCTCCAGGTCCTCCGCGGCACGGCTGATCCGCCGCGCCGAGTCCGTGACCTGCCTGCCGAGCCGTTCCGCCTCGACGAAGACCCGGACGGCGAGCACTCCGAGCACCAGCAGACCCAGGAACCCCACGGCAACCGCGAACATCGGCCAGAACATGAGGGTGAGCCTAGACGGTCGAGTGCAGCCGCAGCGTCCGGACCCCGCCGCCGGTCAGCAGCTCCACGATCCGCTCCCCCGCCGGCTTGCGGACAGCCGCCCCGCACTCGGGGCAGGTGAAGGAGTAGAAGGTGGTGCGGCTGCTGGCGCCGATGGCCAGACGCAGCGCGCTCGCGGCGAGCTCGAAGCGCTCCCGGCAGTCCGGGCAGCCCGCCCGGAACATCACCGGGGCCACGCTCCTCATCCCCGCGAACGCGGACGCCGCCGTCATGGTCCGCGCACCGGACGTCGCCGACTCGCTCAAAGCCCTCGCTCCTGCCTGTCGTCCTGTCCGTCCCGCCCCGGCTGCCCGTCCCGCATCGGGTGCGGCCCCGCTCATCCGGCCGCCTCGACCCCGTCGTACGCCGCGAGCGCCTCGCGGGCCGCCTGCCGGGCGCTGTCGGCCAGCGCGTGCGGCTCGACGATGCGGCCGTCGCGGCCGAGCCGCAGGGCCAGCCGTCTGAGCGAGGCCGGGTCGGGCGTGCGCAGGGTGATGCGCAGCCCGCCGTCGGGAAGCTCGTCCGCGCTGTCGTGCGGGTAGTACTCGGCGACCCAGCGGCCGCCCGGTCCGACCTCGACCACGACCTCGGGGTCCTCGGCCGCCGGCTGCACCAGCGCCTGCGACAGGTCCCGCAGCTCGACCTCGGGCGGCGCGGACGGCTCGTCGAGGATCTTGATCTCGGCGACCCGGTCGAGCCGGAAGGTGCGGCGCGCCTCGGAGCGCCGGCACCACGCCTCGACATACGTGTGCCCGACGCTGACCAGGCGGATGGGGTCGATCTCGCGCTCGGTGACCTCGTCGCGCGCGGGCGAGTAGTAGCGGATCCACAGTCTGCGGCGCTCGGCGATGGCCCGGTCGACGTCCGCGAAGACACCGCCCTCGGACTCGAAGGTCACCGAGAGCCGGGAACTGGCGCCGGCCGCCTCGCCGGCCGCGGTCTCCACCTTCGCGGTGGCCCGCAGCAGCGCCTGCCGGTCGCCCTCGCGCAGCCCGGGCAGCGTGGCCACGGCACGGGCGGCGACCAGCAGCGCGGTGGCCTCGTCGGCGGCGAGCCGCAGCGGCTCGGCGGCCTCCGCGCCGAGGGCGGCCGGGTTGTGCCACCAGATGCGCTCGCCGTCGGTGTCGATGTCCAGCAGATCGCCGCCGCGGAAGCTGGTGCCGCACATGGGCAGTACGTCGAGGTCGGAGACCAGCTCGTCCTCGGTGATGCCGAAGGCGCGCGCCACGTCCTCGATCCGGGCGCCGGGGCGCTCCCGCAGATACGTCACCAGGGAGAGCATCCGCCGGGTCTGGTCGATGGCGTTCACGGGCCTGACCGGTTTGCCTGCCACGTTCTTGTCCGCTCCCCCTCAGCCCTTGGCCACGGCACGCAGCCGGTCCATCACGTCGGCCCGCAGCTCCGCGGGGGCCAGGACCACCACGTCCGGTCCGAACTCCACCAGCCAGGCGTCCAGGCCGTGCCCGTACGGAATCTCCAACTCGTCCCATCCGTCGCCGAGTTCCCGCACCACGGTGGCCTTCGCCCGAAGGGGGTAACCGGCGGCGGAGCGCAGCCGGATCCGCGCCGAGCGGTCGGCGCTCTCCCCGGCCCAGCTCGCCACGGTCTCCCGCACGGTGACGACGTCCGGCACCGGGACGGTGAACCGGCCGCTGCGCGAGCGCACCTTCCCGGTGATCCGGGAGAGCCGGAAGACCCGCTCGGCGCCCCGGTCGCGGTCCCAGCCGGCCAGGTACCAGTGGCCGCGCCAGCACTCCAGCGCCCACGGTTCGACGTGCCGCTGACCGGGCTGGGCGGCGTTGGCCTTGCGGTAGTCGAAGACGACCGGACGGCGGTCGCGGCAGGCCAGCATCAACGGCTCGAACGCGGCCTCGTGCACGGGGATGCGGGGCTCCAGCGCGCCGTGGGCGCCGTACGGGTCGACGTCCTCGGGCAGGCCGGCCGCGCGCAGCTTCTGCAGGGCGCCGCTGGCCGCCCCGGCGAGCCGGGCCTGCTGCCACACCTTGGCGGCGAGCCCGAGGGCGGCGGCCTCCTCGGCGTCGAGGGTGATGGGCGGCAGCCGGTTGCTGTCGCGGCGGGCCAGATAACCGACCTCGCCGTCGAGGTTCTCCACGGTCTCGATGACCAGCCCGAGCTCGCGCAGATCGTCCTTGTCGCGCTCGAACATGCGGTTGAAGGAGTCGTCCGAGCCCGCCTCGAGGTACGCCTCGATGGACTCGCGCAGCTCACGCTTGCTGAGCGGCCGCCGGGTCCCGAGCAGACACAGCGCCAGATTCATCAGCCGCTCGGCCTTGGCAATGGCCATCGACCCGCTTCGCCTCCCTATGGTGCTTACGAGCGATGACCGTACCGCCCCGAGGTGGCGCGGCAAAAGCCGAGGGCCCACGCCCGGACAGGCATGGGCCACGGATGATCGACTCCGGTCGGATCAGACGCCGAGCAGGTCGACCACGAAGATCAGGGTCTCACCGGGCTTGATCGCCGGGGTGGGGCTCTGGTTGCCGTAGGCGAGGTGGGCGGGGATGGTCAGCTGACGGCGGCCGCCGACCTTCATGCCCTGCACGCCCTGGTCCCAGCCCTTGATGACCCGGCCGCCGCCCAGCGGGAAGCGGAACGGGGTGCCACGGTTCCAGCTGGCGTCGAACTCCTCGCCCGTGCTGAAAGCGACACCGACGTAGTGCACGGTGACGGTCTGGCCCGCCTGCGCCACCTCGCCGTCGCCCTCCCAGATGTCCTTGATCTCGAGGTCCGCCGGGGGCTCGCCGCCCGGGAAGTCGATCTCGGGCTTGTCGATGCTCACGTCTAACGCTCCTGCTTGTCTGCGGAAAGGCGAACACGCACAGTCTTACATCCTCACGGCGTCACAGCTTCGCGAGGATGTCGACCGAGAAGACCAGCGTGGAGTCCTTCTTGATCTCGCTGCCCTGCGGCGGGTTGTCGCCGTAGCCCAGCTCCGGCGGGATGACGATGAGGACCCGGCTGCCGACCTTCTTGCCGGTCAGCCCCTGCGCCCAGCCCTTGACGACCTGCTGCAGCGAGAACGACGTCAGCTGACCCCGGCCGTACGTGGAGTCGAACTCCTTGCCGCCGTCCCACAGCACGCCCTTGTACTGCACGAGGACGCTGTTCTCGGCGCCGACCTCCTCGCCGTCGCCCTCGATGACGTAGCTCGACACGAGCTTCTTCGGGGCGTCCGCGCCGGGCACCTCGATGGAGGGGGCCTTGCCGTCGCTGTTGGTGCCGACCTTGGGCAGGTCGGTGTTGTCCTGGGCCACCTCGGCGCCCTTGGCGGAGCTCTTGGCGTTGAACGTGTCCTGCACATCGACCACGAACACCAGCGTGTCGGTGCCCTTGATGCCGGCCTGCTCGTTGCCCTGCTTGCCGTACCCCCAGGTGGGCGGGACGGCCATCTGGACGCGGCTGCCGGTCTTCTTGCCGGTCAGCGCGTACCGCCAGCCGTCGATGATGCTGCCCTGGGCGAGCTGGATGGCCAGCGGGCTCTTGCGGTCGTAGGAGTTGTCGAACACCTTCGCGGTGCTCCACACCTGGCCCAGGTAGTGGGCCACGACGAAGTCGTTCTCCGCGACCGTCTTGCCGCCGCCCGCGATGACCGTCTTGACCGCGAGGTCCTTGGAGGGGTCGCCGCTTCCCTTGGCGACCGTCGGCTTCTCCCCGAACTTCGTGCCCGCCGTGATCGCCGGCAGCGGTCCGTCGACGATCTTCGGCGCCGGTGCCGCGGACGTCTGGGGCGCCGAGGGCGAGGCGCTGTCGCTGGCCTTGCCCGAGTCGGACTTGTCGTCCCCGCACGCGGCGAGGGTGGCCAGTCCGGCGGGAACGGCAATGAGAAGTGAGCGTCGGCGCACGGTGGGGGCCTCGTAATCGTCGATCTTGTGGATGGCGTCCGCGCAACTCTACGGCGTGAGAAGGGCGCCGCACGGTGTAACGTACGGCGCCCGTGTGACGTTCCGGGAATTTTGAGACCCCCTGGCGGAACGCGTCTCTCACATTCCGGCGATCAGCTTCTCCACCCGTTCGTCCACCGAGCGGAACGGGTCCTTGCACAACACCGTGCGTTGGGCCTGGTCGTTGAGCTTGAGGTGCACCCAGTCGACGGTGAAGTCGCGGCGCTGTTCCTGGGCCCGCCGGATGAAGTCGCCCCGCAGCCGGGCCCGAGTGGTCTGCGGCGGAACGGACTTGCCCTCGAAGATCTTCAAATCGTTGCAGATCCGGGCCGCTTGTCCCTTTTTCTCCAGCAGGTAGTACAGGCCCCGCCGGCGGTGGATGTCGTGGTAGGCGAGGTCTATCTGCGCGACCCTCGGGTGCGACATCGTCATGTTGTGCTTGGCCCGGTACCGCTCGAGGAGCTTGTACTTCATGACCCAGTCGATCTCGGTGCCGATCCGGTCGAGGTCCTCGGCCTCGATCGAATCCAGCGTACGGCCCCATAGCTCCAACACCTGCTCGACGGTGCCGGTGCGGATGCCGCGGCGCTCGCAGAAGTCCACCGCCTTCTCGTAGTACTCGCGCTGCACCTCCAGCGCGGAGGCCTCCCGGCCGCTGGCCAGGCGCACCTTCCTGCGTCCGGTGATGTCGTGGCTGACCTCGCGGATCGCCCGGATCGGGTTCTCCAGGGTGAGGTCGCGCATCACGGTGCCCGCCTCGATCATGCGCAGCACCAGGTCGGTGGCGCCGACCTTGAGCAGCATGGTCGTCTCGGACATGTTCGAGTCACCCACGATGACGTGCAGCCGGCGGTAGCGCTCGGCGTCCGCGTGCGGCTCGTCACGCGTGTTGATGATGGGCCGCGAGCGGGTCGTCGCCGAGGAGACGCCCTCCCAGATGTGCTCGGCCCGCTGGCTGACGCAGTACACGGCACCGCGCGGCGTCTGCAGCACCTTGCCGGCGCCGCAGAGCAGCTGCCTTGTCACCAGGAACGGAATGAGGATGTCCGCGAGCCGCGAGAACTCCCCGTGCCGGGCCACCAGATAATTCTCGTGGCAGCCGTAGGAGTTGCCGGCGGAGTCGGTGTTGTTCTTGAAGAGGTAGACGTCGCCCGCGATTCCCTCCTCGTGCAGGCGTCGTTCGGCGTCCACCAGGAGTCCTTCGAGAATGCGCTCGCCGGCCTTGTCGTGGGTGACCAGTTCGGTCACGTTGTCACATTCCGGCGTTGCGTATTCCGGATGTGATCCCACGTCGAGGTAGAGGCGGGCGCCGTTCCGCAGAAAGACATTGCTGCTTCGGCCCCATGACACGACACGGCGGAAGAGGTACCGCGCCACCTCGTCAGGCGACAGGCGGCGCTGTCCCCTGAACGTGCACGTGACGCCGTACTCGTTCTCCAGCCCGAAAATGCGGCGGTCCATGAGGGAACATTACGCCCGATCCCCCGAGCTGAAACGAGGTTCGACGGCACGATTTGGATCATTTTCCGAACGGGCCGCAACCACCGCTCTCCCGGCGGGAACTGCCAGTACCCGCCCTGTGGCGACCAAAACCAGCAAGGACACACCACCCGCGACCCCCGGCACGGCGAACCCCCACAGCGCCCCGCCCGCCTCGACGACCGGGCCGGTGAGGCCCGTTCCGACCGACGCGCCGACGGTGAAGGTGGTCACCAGCCAGGAGAACGCCTCCGTGACCGTGCCGCGCGGCGCGTGCCGGTCGACCAGCACGAAGGCGCAGGCGATGGCCGGGGCGAGGAAGAGACCGGCGACCACGGTGAGCAACGTCATGGCCACCACGCCCGGCAGCAGCATCAGCGGCAGGTAACACACCGCCAGAAGGGCCACCAGCACCCGCAGTCGCCGCGCGGGCTCACCGGCCCACTGCCGCGCCCCGTACGCCATGCCGCCGATCAGGGCACCCAGTCCGATCCCCGCCATCAGCCAGCCGTACACATGGTCACCACCGTGCTCGTCCGCGTACGTCAGGGCCGCCACGGTGATGGACCCCAGCGCCATCCCCACGGCCAGGAAGGCACCCAGCAGCGCGAGCAGCCCCGGCGAGCGCAGCGCGCCCAGCCAGTGCGCCTCGCGCGGCGCCGACCGCCAGGCCCGCGAGGGCGGCGAGACGACCACGGAGAGGGCGCCCAGCACACCGATGACGTTCAGTACGAGCAACGCGGCCTGCGCCGACCAGAGCGAGGCGCACACCGTCACCAGCAACGGTCCGACGGTGAACATGACCTCCTGGGCCACGGCGTCCATGGCGTACGCCCGGTGGACGTGATCCTCCCTGGGCAGCACGGACGACCACAGGGCGCGCAGCCCGCCCTCCAGGGGCGGCGTGAAGAGTCCCGCGGCGGCCACCGCTCCGTAGGCCACCGCGAGCGACCCGGTCCCCACGAAGGCGAACAACGCCATCGCCAGCGCCGACAGCACGGCGGCCGGCAACTGCACCCGCGGCTGCCCGCGCAGATCCACCAGCCGCCCCAGCACCGGCTGTCCCACGGCGTTGGCGACGCCGTACACCGCCGCCAGGGCACCGGCCAGGCTGTACGTACCGCCCTCCGCGCGCACGAACAGCACGATCGCGATGGCTGCGGTCGCGTTGGGCAGCCGTCCCACGAGCGTGCCCACGAGCAGCCGGGTGGCGTGCCGTGCCCGGAGGATCTCCAGGTATCCCGTGGCCATACGGGCCCCTTCACTGGAAGTTTTACGTATAACTAAGTGCTCCATACGTACCATGTCCGCTGTTCACCAGTCCAGACGAAGGAGCGGCCGACGATGCCCCGAGCAGGCACCCGCCCCACGAGCCGGGACGTCGCCCGGGCCGCCGGCGTCTCGCAGGCCGCGGTCTCCCTGGTCCTCGGCGACAAGTGGCGCGGCCGGGTGTCCGAGGCCACGGCGGAGCGCGTCCGCGAGACCGCACGCGCCTTGGGCTACCGCCCCAACCTGGCCGCCCGCAACCTCCGGCTGGGCCGCACCCGTACGGTCCTCCTGGTCGTCCCCGCCCTCACCACGGAGTTCTTCGCCGGCGTCTACACCGGGGCCGCCCGGGTGGCCTCCCGGCACGGCTTCGGCGTGGTCCTGTACCCCTCCCCCGAGGGCATCGGCCCCGCCCGCGACCCCTTCGCCTCCGCGCAGGCGGCCCTGGACGGCGTCATCGCCTCCTCCATGGCCGCGGAGGCCCTCACCGCGATCCGCGGCGACCAGCTGCCGCTGGTGATGCTGGACAGCGACCCCGAGGGCAGTGTGGGCGCGGCCACGGTCAACCTCGACATCGCCGACGGTGTCCGCCAGGTCACGGACCACCTCCTGGCACTGGGCCACCGCCGCTTCCTCCACCTGGCGGCGGACGTGGCGTCCTGGACCTTCGAGGTGCGTGCGCGGGAACTGGCGGCGCGGCTGCGGGAGGTTCCGGGGGCGTCGCTGCGTACGGCACGGACGCCGATCTCGATCAAGGGGGCGCAGGTGTCGGCGGAGGCCGCGCTCCGCGGATCGGCGCCGGACCGCCCCACCGCCGTGGTCTGCGACGACGACCATCTGGCGGCCGGCACGTACAAGGCCGCGCGGCGTCTGGGATTGCGTGTTCCCGAGGACCTGTCCGTCACCGGTCTGGACGATCTGGCTCTCGCGAGCGCGATCGATCCGGAGCTGACCACGGTGCGGTTGGATGCGGAGCTTTTCGGCGAGCGGGGGATGGAGGCGTTGCTGGCGGTCCTGGAGGGCCGCGTCCCCGTCGCGGGCGACATCCCGGTCGAGCTGGTGGTACGGGGGTCCACCGCCCCGGCGCCCCACTGACGGCTGCGGCGGCCCTCTGCGTCGGTGCCGAGCGGGGGGTGCGCTGCCCGGCACCGTGTGGGGCGCCCCGCGTTGGTGCGGGCCGGGGGGGTGTCTGCGCAGCCCGGCGCCCACGGGGTGCCGTCGCGCCCACCCGTGCCGCCCCAGCGGCACGACTGCCCGCGGAGGGCGGGGGCGGTCCGCGGTGAGCAGGGGCGGCAGCCTACGAGTGCGGCGGCAGGCAGCCGCACACGGCGGGAAGGGGACGGGGCGGGGGTGGCCGCCCGCAGCGGCCGGCGCGTCCGCACCCCGCACCCCTCCGAGGAACGTGATCCGCGCCGGTCCGAGGACGGACACCCCCGACACGGCCCCGACCCACCCACCGGCCACAGGCGCTACGCGCACCCCCACCGGAGCGAACGCTGCGCCGCAGGCGTCAGACGCGCGCCCCCACTACTCGACGTCTCCGCCGGAGTCCGTCTCGGCCTCCGCCTCGGAGGCCGTCTCCGCACCGCCCGCTTCCAGCAGACGGGACAACTGACGCCCCCCGATCCGCCTGAACTTCCGCTTCTGCGGGCGCGTACGGTCCAGCACCGCCACCTCCAGCCGCTCCGCGGGAATCTCCCGCTCACTGCCGTTGGTGTCGCGGGACAGCGACTGCACCGCCAGCTCCAGCGCCTCCGCCAGCGTCATCCCGTCCCGGTGCCGCTGGTCCAGGTACCCGCTGATCTGCTCCGCGTTGCCCCCCACCGCCACCGAGCCGTGCTCGTCCACGATGGAACCGTCGTGCGGCAACCGGTAGATCTGGTCGTACTCCGGGGTCTCCCCGACCTCGGCCACCACCAGCTCCACCTCGTACGGCTTCTCCCCCACACTCGAGAAGATCGTCCCCAGCGTCTGCGCGTACACGTTCGCCAGGCCCCGGGCCGTCACATCGTCCCGGTCGTAGGTGTAACCCCGCAGATCGGCGTACCGCACGCCCCCGATCCGCAGATTCTCGTACTCGTTGTACTTACCGGCCGCGGCGAACCCGATCCGGTCGTAGATCTCGCTGAACTTGTGCAGCGCACGGGACGGGTTCTCACCGACGAACACGATCCCGTCGGCATACTGCAGCACAACAAGGCTGCGACCACGGGCGATGCCCTTGCGGGCGTACTCCGCCCGGTCCGCCATCGCCTGCTGGGGTGAGACATAGAACGGCGTCGACACCGGTTATCCGTCCCTTTCTGTCGAAGTCACTGGACCACCTGAAACAACCGAACAACCCGCCGCGCGGCCTACAGCAGCGCGGCCCGCGGGCCGTCCGGCTGCTCCAGCCGCCGCTCCAGCACCGAACGGGCGATGTCGGACGCCTCGTCCTCGGTGAGCCGGCGGAAGCCGTCGTCGGTGATCACGGTGACGATCGGGTAGATCCGGCGGGCGACATCGGGACCACCGGTCGCCGAGTCGTCGTCTGCCGCGTCGTACAGCGCCTGCACCACCAGCGTGGTGGCCTCGGCCTCACTCAGGTCGCCCCGGAACAGCTTCTTCATCGCACCGCGCGCGAAGATCGACCCGGAACCCGTCGCGGCGTACCCCTGCTCCTCCGAACGCCCGCCCGTGACGTCGTAGGAGAAGATCCGCCCTTTCTCCCGGTCCACGTCGTACCCGGCGAACAGCGGAACCACGGCCAGCCCCTGCATCGCCATGCCCAGATTCGACCGGATCATCGTCGACAGCCGGTTCGCCTTGCCCTCCAGCGACAGCTGCGCGCCCTCGACCTTCTCGAAGTGCTCCAGCTCCAGCTGGAACAGCTTCACCATCTCCACGGCGAGACCGGCCGTACCGGCGATCCCCACCGCCGAGTACTCGTCGGCCGGGAACACCTTCTCGATGTCCCGCTGCGCGATGACGTTCCCCATGGTGGCCCGCCGGTCACCGGCGAGAACCACGCCACCCGGGAACGTCACGGCCACGATCGTCGTGCCGTGCGGCGCCTCGATCACGCCCTGCACGGGCGGCAACGACCTCTTGCCCGGCAGCAGTTCCGGCTGGTGCTCGGAGAGGAAGTCCATGAAGGAGGAAGAGCCCGGCGTCAGGAAGGCAGCCGGCAGACGCCCGGTGCTACGAGTGTTGGCTTCCACGCGATTCCTTCCACGTATGCGGCAGCCCGCCTTATGGCATCGGGCCGATCCTTGAACTGCCCCAGCGCCGCGTTGCAGCTGAAGCACAGTACGCCACGGACCCTACCCGTCTCATGGCAGTGATCCACATGCTGCGGGGGAGCTGACAGACATGCGCAACAGACGCCCGCTTGGGAAGCAGTCGACTCATCGCGCTCGGCCTCAGTGAGGCCGTACTCGCGCTTGAGATGGTCTTGCCGTCCCCGCACCGCTCGACATGCCTTGCAGCGTGTCGACAGACCATCGGACGCAGTCGCATTGCGATGCCACTCACTATGCGGCTTCACCTCGCCACACGTCCGACAAAGCTTGCGTCCCGCGGGGACATCCACCTTCTCGCGCACCGACATTCCCATGGCTTCCCGGCGCCGCCGGGAGTGCGCGGCACTGTACTCCGCCACGCACTCCCGACAATGCACCTGAAGGCCATCACGCCGATTCCTGTCGCGCGCGAATGCAGCTACGGGCAGCTCTCGCTTGCACTTCCTGCACTGCTTCGCGTTCGACTCGTCAGCCACTCCCACCCCCGGCACCTTTCAATTCAAAGGTGAGGCGACCTGCAAGCCTTCACTGTCCACCCTTTTGCACGAAAGACCTCACGAAATCCTCGGCGTTAGCCTCGAGTACGTCGTCGATCTCGTCCAGGACGTCGTCCACGTCCTCGCTCAGCTTTTCCTGCCGCTCCTTGAGGTCCTCCGAAGCCTGCGTCTCCGCCGCCTGCTCCTCGACCTCCTCGGTGGACCGGGTGGCCTTCTGCTGTCCGCCGCCGGTGTCCTTGGTCGCCATCACCCTCACCCCGCTCGGTTCGCCCGACACACTTGCTCGGTCAAGATCAGACCCTACAAGCCGGGTCCGACAATGCCCCCGTAGTTGCTCCAACCTACGGGGACCACCTCGATGATTCCCGGACCCGGCGTTTTCCACCCTGTCCGGCCGGCTCCTCCCGGGTGTCCCCGGTACCCGCTCAGTTCCCTGACAACACCCTGACCAGGTCTTCTGCCGTACGGCAGCGGTCCAGGAGCTCCTTGACGTGATTACGCGTTCCGCGAAGCGGTTCCAGGGTTGGGACCCGCTGCAGCGAGTCCCGGCCCGGAAGATCGAAGATCACCGAGTCCCAGGAGGCCGCCGCGACGTCGTCCGCGTACTGCTCCAGACAGCGCCCGCGGAAGTACGCACGGGTGTCCTCCGGAGGCTTCACGCGGGCCCGCTCGACCTCTCCCTCGTCCAGCAGCCGCTTCATCCGCCCCCGGGCCACCAGACGGTTGTACAGGCCCTTCTCGGGGCGTACGTCGGCGTACTGCAGGTCCACCAGGTGCAGCCGGGCCGCGTCCCAGTCCAGGCCGTCCCTGCGCCGGTAGCCCTCCATGAGCTCCCGTTTGGCGACCCAGTCGAGCTCGCCGGCCAGGCTCATCGGGTCGTTCTCCAGCCGCGTGAGCGTGTCCTCCCAGCGCGCGAGGACGTCCTTGGTCTGCTCGTCGGCATCGGCCCCGAAGCGTTCCTCCACGTACTTACGAGCCAGCTCGAAGTACTCCATCTGGAGCTGCACCGCGGTCAGTGTGCGACCGCTGCGCAGCGTGACGAGCCGCTTGAGCGTCGGATCGTGCGAGACCTGGTGCAGCGTCCGCACCGGCTGGTCGACCGCCAGGTCCACCGCGATGAACCCGTCCTCGATCATGGACAGGACCAGCGCCGTCGTCCCCAGTTTCAGGTACGTCGAGATCTCGGACAGGTTCGCGTCGCCGATGATCACATGCAGTCGCCGGTACTTCTCCGCGTCGGCGTGCGGCTCGTCCCGGGTGTTGATGATCGGGCGCTTCAGGGTCGTCTCCAGGCCCACCTCGACCTCGAAGTAGTCCGCGCGCTGGCTGAGCTGGAAGCCGTGCTCGTGGCCGTCCTGGCCGATGCCGACACGGCCGGCGCCGGTGAAGACCTGGCGGGAGACGAAGAACGGCGTCAGGTGGCGCACGATGTCCGAGAAGGGGGTCTCCCGCTTCATCAGGTAGTTCTCGTGCGTGCCGTAGGACGCGCCCTTGTTGTCGGTGTTGTTCTTGTACAGGTGGATCGGCTGGGCGCCGGGAAGCTGGCCGGCCCGTTCCGCCGCCTCGGCCATGATCCGCTCGCCGGCCTTGTCCCAGAGCACGGCGTCGCGCGGGTTGGTGACCTCGGGGGCGCTGTACTCCGGATGGGCGTGGTCCACGTAGAGCCGCGCGCCGTTGGTGAGGATGACGTTGGCCAGGCCGATGTCCTCGTCGGTGAGCTGGCTGGCGTCGGCGGCCTCACGGGCGAGGTCGAAGCCTCGCGCGTCCCGCAGCGGGTTCTCCTCCTCGAAGTCCCAGCGCGCCCGGCGGGCCCGGTGCATCGCGGCCGCGTAGGCGTTCACGATCTGGGACGAGGTGAGCATGGCATTGGCGTTGGGGTGGCCGGGGACGGAGATGCCGTACTCCGTCTCGATGCCCATTACTCGCCGTACGGTCATGCGGCCCTCCTTGCCCGGCGGCGTCCCCGGTCGGGGGCGCCGCTGTAACGCCGGCGCTCCGGTGCGTGTGCGGTGCCCGTCCCCGCACTGCGCGACTCGGCGGTACGGAAGAGCCTAGAACGCCTTTGCACTGGTGGGGAGATCATTTGCGTCATTGCTGTGCTCCAGCCGTGGCCCGAAAAGCAGTCGGCTGCGAGTACCCGTCGAGGGCACCCGCAGCCGCCCTGGCTTTTACAGGTACTGACCGGTGTTCGCCACCGTGTCGATGGAGCGTCCGGTGTCCGCGCCCTGCTTTCCGGTGATGAGCGTACGGATGTAGACGATCCGCTCGCCCTTCTTTCCGGAGATGCGGGCCCAGTCGTCCGGATTGGTGGTGTTGGGCAGGTCCTCGTTCTCCTTGAACTCGTCCACACAGGCCTGGAGCAGGTGGGAGACGCGGAGGCCCTTCTGGTTCTTCTCCAGGAAGTCCTTGATCGCCATCTTCTTGGCGCGGCCCACGATGTTCTCGATCATGGCGCCGGAATTGAAGTCCTTGAAGTAGAGGACTTCCTTGTCGCCGTTGGCGTAGGTGACTTCCAGGAAGCGGTTCTCCTCGGATTCGGCGTACATCTGTTCCACGGCGGTCTGGATCATGCTCTGGACCGTCATGGACTTGTCGCCGCCGTGCTCGGTGAGGTCGTCGCCGTGCAGCGGGAGGCGCTCGGTGAGGTACTTGCCGAAGATGTCCTGGGCAGCCTCGGCGTCCGGACGCTCGATCTTGATCTTCACGTCCAGCCGGCCGGGCCGCAGGATGGCGGGGTCGATCATGTCCTCGCGGTTGGAGGCGCCGATCACGACCACGTTCTGCAGGCCTTCCACGCCGTCGATCTCGGCGAGCAGCTGCGGGACGATGGTGTTCTCCACGTCCGAGCTGACGCCGGAGCCGCGGGTGCGGAAGAGGGATTCCATCTCGTCGAAGAAGACGATGACGGGGGTGCCCTCGCTGGCCTTCTCCCGGGCCCGCTGGAAGACCAGGCGGATCTGCCGCTCGGTCTCGCCGACGTACTTGTTCAGCAGCTCGGGGCCCTTGATGTTGAGGAAGAAGCTCTTGCCGGCGGCCTGGCCGGTGACCTCGGCGACCTTCTTGGCCAGCGAGTTGGCCACGGCCTTGGCGATGAGCGTCTTGCCGCATCCGGGGGGCCCGTAGAGCAGCACGCCCTTGGGCGGCCGCAGTTCGTGCTCCTTGAACAGGTCCGGGTAGAGGTACGGCAGCTCGACCGCGTCGCGGATGGCCTCGATCTGGCCGCCGAGGCCGCCGATCTGCTCGTAGCCGATGTCGGGGACTTCCTCGAGGACGAGCTCCTCGACCTCGCTCTTGGGGACGACCTCGTAGACGTATCCGGAGCGGGGTTCCATGAGCAGGGCGTCGCCGGGGCGGATGGTGACGTCCAGCAGCGGCTCGGCGAGCCGCACCACCCGCTCCTCGTCGGTGTGCCCGAGCACCAGGGCCCGCTCGCCGTCCTCGAGGATCTCCTTGAGGGTGACGATGTCGCCGACGCGCTCGAACTGCATGGCCTCGACCACGTTGAGCGCTTCGTTGAGCATCACTTCCTGGCCGCGCCGGAGCTCGTCGAGCTCGACGCCGGGGCTGACGTTCACCCGCAGTTTGCGGCCGCCGGTGAAGATGTCGGCCGTGCCGTCCTCGTTCGCCGTGAGGAAGACCCCGAAGCCGGCCGGGGGCTGTGCGAGCCGGTCGACCTCCTCCTTGAGGGCCACGATCTGGTCGCGGGCCTCACGGAGCGTGCCGGCGAGTCGTTCGTTCTGGGCGGACACGCCGGCCAGGTTGGTCTGCAGCTCGACGATCCGCTCTTCGAGAATCCTCGTGTGTCGCGGAGAGTCGGCGAGCTTGCGTCGCAGGACGGCGATCTCCTGCTCAAGGTAGGCAATCTGCCCGGCCGGGTCGTCGGACCCGCGTCCTGGGCGGATGCCGCGGTTCATGTCGTCGTCGTGGGCTGCCACGGTCCTCACCTCCTCCAAGGGGAGCTGGACGCTTCCAGACCCTACCTGGGCGGGTGTCGATTGAAACCCCTAGATCACAAAGACGGTCGGGGTGTGTCCGATCTTCACCCTTGCGCTCTCCCTCACGCCAGGGGAATACCCACCGAAGATGATTGGAACCCAGGCGAAGGTAGGGTCGAAGTGTTCAACACCCGTCGGAGCTGGCCGGATTCCCGTTCGGCTCGACGCAGGAAACGGCAGGAGAGATGAGCGTGCAGCAGGAGGCCGGAGTCGGCGGCGAGGCCCTGGAGGTCTGGATCGACCAGGACCTGTGTACCGGCGACGGCATCTGCGCCCAGTACGCGCCCGAGGTGTTCGAGCTGGACATCGACGGTCTGGCCTATGTGAAGAGCCCGCAGGACGAGTTGTTGCAGGACAAGGGGGCGACAACGCCCGTGCCGCTGCCGCTCCTCACGGACGTGGTCGACTCGGCGAAGGAGTGTCCGGGCGAGTGCATCCACGTCCGTCGGGTTTCGGACGGCGTCGAGGTGTACGGGCCGGACGCCGGGTGATCGATTCGATACGGCGCGTCACGCCTGTCCGATTCCTCACACACCGGGGCGCGCACCCCGCGGCACGCCCGCGCACGGGTCACACACTCCTGGCACCGGACGGGGCGGACCGCACGAACGCACCGTCCTCCCACCGCCACTTCACGTTCTCGCGCACATCGGGGCAGCAACTGGGCACGTCGGCGGAGGAGTAGCCGAAGATTTCGGCGGTGACCTCGCCGTCACGTACGGCGAAGTCACCGACGTTGGTGCGGTCCTCGGGGTCGACGAGGGTGGCGACCACGCGCGGTCCGGCGCTGCCCGCGGCCCGGGTGAGGACGTACACGCCGTCGGGCGGGGTCCCCATCGGGGTGTCGCAGTGGACCACGGCCACCGTCTCCGGGCGGCCGTCGCCGTCGAGGTCGCCGGAGGCCTTCTTCTTCACCACGAGCTTCACCGGGCCGCAGTCGAGGGGGAACTCGGCGGCCGCGGGGTCGGGCGGGGCGGTGTGCGCCGGGGCGCTCTTCGTCTGCGGTCCGGGCGTCGGGGCCGCGGTGGCGGCGTCGGGCCCCAGGGCCGGGGAAAGGGCCACGACACCGGCGACGGCCGTGGCGGTGGCGACCCAGTGGATGGGCCGGGTGTGCGTGTGGGCGAGCTCCGGGACGGCGGAAGGCTGCACTAGGAGTGTCTCCTGTGAGGGCTGTGCCGGTGGGGGTGGCCAGCATCGTGCCACACGTCACAGGACGGAGGGAACGGCGGGGGTGTGCGGTTCCGGTGCGGGGGAACCGGGAAGGGTTCTGCTCTCCGTGCCGTCGGTCGGGCGTCGGGTCAACGCGAGCGCGCCGTGGCGCAGTTCCCGGCGGTCACCGGGAAC
>NZ_JBHYVC010000045.1:0-33720 GCF_042749965.1 Streptomyces sp. NPDC059454
TCCACGAACTCGCCCGCGAGCGCGTTCAGCACCACATCCACGCCCCGGCCACCGGACACCGCCCGGAACTTCTCCTCGAAGCCCAGATCACGCGAGGACGCGATGTGGTCGTCGTCCAGACCCAGACCCCGCAGCGTCTCCCACTTGCCCTCACTCGCGGTCGCGAACACCTCCGCACCCAGATGCCGGGCCAACTGCACCGCCGCCATGCCGACACCGCCCGCACCGGCATGCACCAGCACCGACTCCCCCGCCCGCAGACCCGCCAGGTCACGGAAGGCGTACAGGGCGGTCAGGAAGACCAGCGGCACGGACGCCGCCTGCTCGTCCGTCCAGGTGTCGGGGACGTGAACGAGGTAGCGCTCGTCGATGAGCACGGTGTCGGCCAGGCCGCCGGGCACCATGCCCATCACCCGGTCGCCGGCCCGCAGTCCGGTGACCTCGGGGCCGGTCTCGGCCACGACACCGACCGCCTCCGAGCCGAGGAGTCCGGCCTCACCCGGGTACATGCCGAGCGCGTTCATCACGTCACGGAAGTTCAGCCCGGCCGCCCGCACGTCGAGGCGCACCTGCCGACCCTCCGGCGCCCGGAGCGCTTCCGGGGAGGGGGCGAGGGTGAGGGCGTCGAGGGTGCCGCGGTCGTCGCTGTCGAGCCGCCAGGGCAGTCCGGCGACCGGGAGCAGGCTCGCGCCGCTGGTCAGCCGGGCCAGCCGGGCGACGCGTACGGTGTCGTCGCGGACGACGAACTGGGTGTCACCGCCGGCCAGCAGCGCGGGCAGTCGTCCCAGCAGCGTGCCGACGTCGGTGCCCGTGGCGTCCGCGTCGAGGTCGAGCAGGGCGAAGCGGCCCGGGTTCTCGGCCTCGGCGCTGCGGACCAGGCCCCAGGCGGCTGCGGCGGCGAGGTCGTGTACCCGCTCGCCGGTGTCGGCGGCGACGGCGCCGCGCGTGACGAACACCAGCCGGGACGGTCCGGAGGGGTTCAGTTCCAGCCACTGGCGCACCAGGTCGAGGGTGCGGGCGGTGAGGGAGTGGGCGGCGGCGGGCAGTTCGCCGCCCGTGCCGTCCAGCGGTACCAGGACGAACTCGGGCGGCGGGGAGGCCGCGAGGCAGTCGGCGAGGCCGGTGACGGTGGTGCCCGGCAGTCCCGTGCCGGTGCCGAGGACGGCGCAGCGCACGTCCGTGTCGGTGCCGGCGTCGGTGGCGGGGGTCCACTGGAGGCGGAGCAGGCCGTCCTGTTCGCTGCCGCGCAGCGCGGGGGCCTGGATGGCGGAGGGAACACGCAGGATGAGCGACTCGGCGGAGAGCACGGGCGCGCCCTCGACATCGACCGCGGCGATGGAGACGGAGTCCTCGCCGACGCGGGCGACGCGCACGCGGACCACGGAGGCGCCGCCCGCGTGCAGCGACACCCCGGACCAGGAGAACGGCAGCAGCTTCTTGCCGTCGCCGAGGCCGACGAAGCCGACGGACTGCACAGCGGCGTCGAGCAGGGCCGGGTGCATGCCGTAGTACTCGGCGTCGTCGACCTGGCTCGGCAGGGCCACCTCGACGAACGCCTCGTCGCCGCGCCGCCAGACGGCGCGCAGCCCCTGGAAGACGGGGCCGTACTCGGTGCGCTCGTAGAAGCCCTCGAGGTCGGCGGCGACGGCGCCGCGCGGGGGCCAGACGCTCGCGTCGAAGACGGTGGTGCGTTCGCCGGTGGTGAGGACGCCGTTGGCGTGCTCGGTCCAGCGCTGCTCCGGATCGTCCATGGCCTGCGAGTAGACGGTGACCTTGCGGGCGCCGGTCTCGTCCGGGGCGCCGACCCACACCTGGACGACGGCGGCGGCGTCCTCGGTGAGGATGAGCGGCTTGGCGAGGGTGAGTTCGTCGATGCGGTCGCAGCCCACCTGGTCGCCGGCGCGGACGGCGAGTTCCAGGAAGCCGGTGGCGGGGAAGGCGACCACGCCGCCCACCGTGTGGTCCATCAGCCAGGGGTGGGTCTGCGCGGAGAGCCGCCCGGTGAACAGGACCCCGTCGAGACCTGCCAGGGACACCGCGGCGCCCAGCAGGGGGTGTTCGGCGGAGACGAGACCGGCGGCCGACACGTCGCCGGCGGCGGCCATCAGGACGGGCCAGTACCGCTCGTGCTGCCAGGGGTAGGTGGGCAGGTCGGTGCGGCGCGCACCGGTCCCGTCGAAGCAGCGGGCCCAGTCGACGCGGACGCCCGCGACGTGGAGCCGGGACAGGGCGGTGAGCAGGGCGCGTTCCTCGGCGCGGTCCTTGCGCAGGGCCGCCGCGGAGACGGTGTCGGTGGTGCCGTCGAGCACCCGCGCGGCCATCCCGGTCAGGACGCCGTCCGGGCCCAGCTCCAGGAACGCGTCGGCGCCGGCGCCGGCCAGGGCGCGCACACCGTCGGCGAAGCGCACGGCCTCCCGGACGTGGCGCACCCAGTAGTCCGCCGAGCACAGCAGCTCCGGGCCGGCGATCTCGCCGGTCACGTTGGACACGACGGGGATGACCGGCTCGGTGTACGTCAGCCCCTCCGCGACCGCGCGGAAGGCGTCGAGCATCGGCTCCATCAGCGGCGAGTGGAAGGCGTGACTCACCGAAAGACGCTGCGTCTTGCGGCCCTGGGCCGCGAACTCGGCCGCGAGCGCCAGGACCTCGGTGTCGACGCCGGCGACGACCACGGCGTCCGGGCCGTTGACCGCGGCCACGGACACGCCGCCGGTCAGCCTGGGGGTGATCTCCTCCTCGGTGGCCTGGACCGCCATCATGGCGCCGCCGGACGGGAGTTCCTGCATCAGCCGGGCGCGGGCCGCGACCAGCGTGCAGGCGTCGTCCAGGGACAGGACGCCCGCCACGTGCGCGGCGGCGATCTCGCCGACCGAGTGGCCCCCCACGAACTCCGGTGTCACGCCCCACGATTCGACGAGCCGGTAGAGCGCCACCTCGACGGCGAACAGGGCGGGCTGGGTGTAGCCGGTGGTGTCGAGGAGGTCCGCCTCGGGGGTGCGGCGTCCGGCGAAGACGATGTCACGCAGCGGACGGTCGAGTTCGCGGTCGAGCCGGTGCAGTACGGCGTCCAGGGCCTCGGCGAACACCGGGAAGCGGGCGTACAGTTCACGGCCCATGCCGGGCCGCTGGGAGCCCTGGCCGGAGAACAGGACGGCCAGTGAGCGTTCCGTGGCCCGGCCGCGGGCCACCTCGGCGGGTACGCCGTCGGCGCCGGTGAGCAGCATCGCCCGGTGTTCGAACACCGAGCGGCCGGTGGCGAGGGAGTAGCCGGTGTCGAGCGCGGTGGCGTCGGTGGGTGCGGTGATCTGCGCGAGCCGGTCCCGCAGGGCGTCCTCGGTCTTGGCGGAGACCGGCCACGGCACGACCGCCGGGGTGAGGGACGGGGCGGCGGGCTCGTCGGGTTCCGGGGCCGGTTCGGCCTGTTCCAGCAGGACGTGGGCGTTGGTGCCGCTGATGCCGAAGGAGGACACGCCGGCCCGGCGGGGGCGGCCGGTCTCCGGCCAGGGGGTGCGCTCGCCCAGGAGGCGGACGGCGCCCGCGCTCCAGTCGACGTGCCGGGACGGCCGGTCGGCGTGCAGGGTGGGCGGCAGGACGCCGTGGCGCATCGCCATGACCATTTTGATCACGCCGGCGACGCCCGCGGCGGCCTGCGCGTGCCCGATGTTCGACTTGATGGAGCCGAGCAGCAGGGGCTGTTCGGGGTCGCGGCCCTGGCCGTAGGTGGCGAGGAGGGCCTGGGCCTCGATGGGGTCGCCGAGGGGGGTGCCGGTGCCGTGGGCCTCGACGGCGTCGATGTCGGCGGTGGTCAGGCCGGCGGTGTGCAGGGCGCGCTGGATGACGCGCTGCTGGGAGGGGCCGTTGGGGGCGGTGAAGCCGTTGGAGGCGCCGTCCTGGTTGACGGCGGAGCCGCGGATCACGGCGAGCACGGGGTGCCCGTTGCGGCGGGCGTCGGAGAGGCGTTCCAGCAGGAGCATGCCGACGCCCTCGGACCAGCCGGTGCCGTCGGCGTCGTCGGAGAAGGCCTTGCAGCGGCCGTCGCCGGCCAGGCCGCCCTGGCGGCTGAACTCCATCAGGGAGCCCGGCGCGGACATGACGTTGACGCCGCCCGCGAGGGCGAGGCCGCACTCCCCGGCGCGCAGGGCGTGGGCGGCGGCGTGCAGGGCGACCAGGGAGGAGGAGCAGGCGGTGTCGACGGTGACCGCCGGACCCTCCAGGCCGAGGGTGTAGGACAGGCGGCCGGAGGTGGCGCTGGCGGCGATGCCGGTGCCGATGTCGCCGGTGGCGTCGGCCAGGGAGCGGACCAGCAGGTAGGCGTAGTCCTGGCCGTTGGTGCCGACGAAGACACCGGTGGCGCTGCCGCGCAGGCTCTGCGGGTCGATGCCCGCCCGCTCCAGGGCCTCCCAGGAGGTCTCCAGGAGGAGCCGCTGCTGCGGGTCCATGGAGACGGCCTCGCGGGGCGAGATCCCGAAGAAGGCGGCGTCGAAGTCGGCGACGCCGTCGAGGAATCCGCCCTGCTGGCTGACGGAGTGGCCGCGCGCGTCCGTACCGGCGTCGCGCAGGGCGTCGAGGTCCCAGCCGCGGTCGGTGGGGAAGCCGGAGATGGCGTCGGTGCCGGACTCGACGAGCCGCCACAGGTCCTCGGGGGAGGCGATGCCTCCGGGGTAGCGGCAGCTCATCGCGACGACGGCGATGGGTTCCGCGGCGGCGGCCGCGAGTTCCCGGTTCTGCCGCCGCAGCCGTTCGGTCTCCTTGAGCGAGGCCCGGAGAGCTTCGACAACTTTTTCGCTGGGCGTGGTCATGGTCGCTCCGTCAGTCCCGCTGCTCGTCGAGGTTGCCGTTGAGTGCCGCCTGCACCAGGTCGTCGACCTCCATGGCGTCGATGGACGCGTCGGACACGTCCTCGGCGCCGGTGCCCTCCGCCCGGGCCCCTGCCGCCGGTGCCTGGGCCCGCCCGGCGAGCCTCAGGAGCGGTTCCAGGACGCCGATCTCGCGCAGCCGGTCGAGGGGCACCGAGGCGAGGACGGCGCGCAGCGCGTTCTCGTCGGTGGTCTCGCCGTCCGGCGTGTCGCCGGGAAGCAGCTCGCCGAGGACGTGCTCGGCGAGGGCGGCGGGGGTGGGGTGGTCGAAGACGAGGGTGGCGGACAGGGTGAGTCCGGTGGCGGCGCCGAGCTGGTTGCGCAGCTCGACGGCGCCGAGTGAGTCGAAGCCGAGGTCGCGGAAGGCCCGGTCGGGGCCGACCAGGTCGGTTCCGGTGTGGCCGAGGACGTCGGCGGCGCGTTCCCGTACCAGGGTGAGCACGGTCTGCAGGCGCCGGTTGCCGGGCAGCCGGGCCAGCCGGTCGCGCAGTTCGGGCGCGGCCCGTTCGGCGTCGCGTCCGGCGGCGGTCGCGGTGGCGGTGGCGGTGAGGGCCGTGTGGGCGGGCATCTCCGTCAGCAGGGCGCTGGGCCGCACGGTGGTGAAGGCCCGCACGAACCGCTCGGGGTCGACGTCGGCGACGACGGCGACCGGGTCGCCGCCGGTGACGGTCTGGCGCAGCGCCAGGACCGCCAGGTCCGGGTCGAGCGGCCGGATGCCGGTGCGCCGGGCGAGGGCGGCGGCGCGGCCGTCGCCGGCCATGCCGTCGCCGCCCCAGGCGCCGTAGGCGACGGAGGTGGCGGGCAGGCCGTCGGCGCGGCGGCGTTCGGCGAGGGCGTCGAGGACCGCGTTGGCCGCCGCGTAGTTGCCCTGGCCGGGGTTGCCGACCGCGGCGGACGCGGAGGAGAACAGGGCGAAGACGTCCAGGTCGTGGCCGCGGGTCAGCTCGTCCAGGAGGAGTGCGCCGGTGACCTTGGCGTGGAAGACCGCCTCGAACCGTTCGGGGGTGAGGCTGTCGAGCACGCCGTCGTCGAGGACGCCCGCGGTGTGCACGACGCCTGTGAGGGGCGCGTGGGCGGGGATGTCCGCGAGGACGGCGGCCAGGGCGTCCCGGTCGGCGGTGTCGCAGGCGGTGAAGGTGGCCTCGGCGCCGAGTTCGGCGAGCTCGGCGCGGAGCTTGCCGGCGCCGGGCGCGTCGGGGCCGCTGCGGCTGAGGAGCACCAGGTGGCGGGCCCCGGCGCCGGCGAGGCGGCGGGCGACGTGGGCGCCGAGGGCGCCGGTGCCGCCGGTGATCAGGACCGTGCCGGTGGGCTGCCAGTCGCGGGGGGTGCCGGGCCGTACGGCGGCGAGCCGGCGGCCGAAGACGGCGGCGGGCCGGACGGCGAGCTGGTCCTCGCCCTCGGGGTCGGCGAGGACGGCCGCGAGCCGCTCCGCGGACCGCTCGTCGAGAGTGGCGGGCAGGTCGACGGTGCCGCCCCAGCGGTGCGGGTACTCCAGGGCCGCGACCCTGCCGAGGCCGTGCACGGCGGCCTGCAGCGGCGCGGGCACGCCCTCGCCGGGCGAGACGGCGACGGCGCCGCGGGTGAGGCACCACAGCGGTGCGTCGACGCGGGCGTCCCCGAGCGCCTGGAGCAGCGCGGTGGTGAGGGTGGCGCCGCGCGGGGTGCCGGGGGCCTGCGGGTCGTATCCCTCGGCGAGGGCGAGCAGCGACACCACGCCGGTGAACGGGGCCTCGCCGTCCTGGAGTTCACGCAGCCGGGCGGCGAGGTCGGCGCGGTCGGCGCCGGTCGCCTCCAAGCGGACGGCCGCGGGGCCGAGGAGGCGCAGCACCTCGGCGGTCCACGGGTCGTCGGCGCCTCCGGCGGGCAGCACGGCCAGCCAGGTGCCGGCCGGGGTGCCGGTGGCGGCGGCCCGGTTCAGGGGCCGCCAGGCGATGCGCTGGCGCCAGCCGTCCACGGTGGCCTGGTCGCCGCGCTTGCGGCGCCAGTCCCGCAGGGCGGGCAGCACCCGGGACAGGGACTCCCCGTCGACGCCCAGGTCACCGGCGAGGGCGTCGAAGTCCTCGCCCTGGACGGCCGCCCAGAACGCGGCGTCGCCGTCACCTGCGCCGGCCGCGGTGTCCGGGGTGGCGGGGGCCGCGTCGGGCCAGAACCGGCGGCGCCGGAAGGCGTACGTCGGCAGGTCGACGCGGCGGGCGCCGGTGCCGTCGAGCAGCGCGGCCCAGTCGAGGGGCTGGCCGGCGGCGTGCAGCCGGGCCACCGCGCCGATCAGGGACCGCTCCTCGTCGCGTCCGGTGCGCAGCGCCGGTACGGCGGCCGGGGCCGGCCGGTTGTCGTCGGCGAGGGCGTCGAAGGTGTCCTGCGCCAGGGAGCAGAGCACGCCGTCGGGCCCGAGTTCCAGGTAGCGGGTGGCGCCGCGGGCGGCGAGGGTGCGTACGCCGTCGCCGAACCGGACGGCGCCGCGGACGTGTTCGACCCAGTACCCGGGGTCGCACACCTGCTCCGGTGCGGCCGTCTCCCCGGTGAGGTTCGACACCAGGGGCAGCTTGGGCGAGGTGTACGACACGCTCCGGGTGACCCGTCCGAAGTCCTGCAGCATGGCGTCCATGTGCAGGGAGTGAAACGCATGGCTCACCCGCAAACGCCTAGTCTTCCGGCCGAGTGCGGTGAACTCCTCGGCGAGGGCGGTGACCGCGTCCTCGTCTCCGGAGACCACGACCGCGTCGGGGCCGTTGACGGCGGCCAGTGAGACCCGTCCGCCGATCCGTGCGGCGACCTCCTCCTCGCTCGCCCGTACGGCGATCATGGCGCCGCCGGCCGGGACGGCCTGCATCAGACGGGCGCGGGCGGCGACGACCGTGCAGGCGTCCTCCAGGGTGAAGACCCCGGCGACGTGGGCGGCGGCGATCTCGCCGACGGAGTGCCCGGCCAGCAGGTCCGGGCGGACGCCCCAGGACTCGACCAGCCGGTACAGGGCGACACCGAGGGCGAACAGCGCGGGCTGGGTGTAGCCGGTGGTGTCCAGCAGGGCCGCCTCGGGCGTGCCCTCCGGCGCGAACATCACCTCGCGCAGCGGCCGGTCGAGCTCCGGGTCGAGGCAGGCCGCGACGGCGTCCAGGGCCTCGGCGAACACCGGGTACCGCGCGTACAGTTCGCGGCCGGCGCCGGGCCGCTGGGAGCCCTGGCCGGGGAAGAGGAACGCGGTCCGGCCGCCGGGGGCGGCCCGGCCCCGCAGGACGTTCGGGACGGTCCGGTCCTCGGCGAGCGCGGTGAGCGCGTCGAGGAGTTCGGCCCGGTCGGCGGCGAGGAGCACCGCGCGGTGCTCGAACGCCGAGCGGGTGGTGCCGAGGGACAGCGCCAGGTCGGCGACCGAGGCGGCGGAGTGCGCGGTGCCCGGGTCCGCGTCGGCGGTGAGCCGGGCGCGCAGGCGGTCCGCCTGCGCGGCCAGGGCGTCCCGGGTGACGGCGGACAGGGGCACGGGCAGCGGTCCCGCGTCCGCCGGGTTCTCCGCGGCGGGGGCCGCAGCGGAGACGTCGGCCGCGGGCTGCTCCAGGACGACGTGGGCGTTGGTGCCGCTGGCGCCGAAGGAGGAGACGCCCGCGCGGCGCGGACGCCCGGTCTCGGGCCAGGCGGTCTCCTCGGTCAGCAGCCGTACGGCGTCCGGGTCCCAGGCGACGTGCGAGGACGGCGTGCCGACGTGCAGGGTCTTCGGCAGGGTGCCGTGCCGCATCGCCAGGACCATCTTGATGACGCCGGCCACACCGGAGGCCGCCTGGGTGTGACCGAGGTTGGACTTCAGCGAGCCGAGCAGCAGGGGCCGGTCACGGTCCTGGCCGTAGGTGGCGTGCAGGGCCTGCGCCTCGATCGGGTCGCCGAGCGCGGTGCCGGTGCCGTGCGCCTCGACGGCGTCGACGTCGCGGGCGGTGAGACCGGCCGCGGCCAGCGCCTTGCGGATGACCCGCTGCTGGGAGGGGCCGTTGGGCGCGGTGAGACCGTTGGAGGCACCGTCCTGGTTGATCGCGGAACCGCGCAGCACGGCCAGGACCTGGTGGCCGTTGCGGCGGGCGGCGGAGAGCCGCTCGACGACGAGCATGCCCACGCCCTCGGCCCACGCGGTGCCGTCGGCGTCGTCGGAGAAGGCCTTGCAGCGGCCGTCCGGGGACAGGGCGCCCATCTCACCGAACTCGACGAAGCCGACCGGGGTCGACATCACGGTGACACCGCCCGCGAGGGCGATGGAGCACTCGCCGTTGCGCAGTGCCTGCGCCGCGAGGTGCAGCGCGACCAGCGACGACGAGCAGGCCGTGTCGACGCTGACCGAGGGCCCCTCCAGGCCGAGGGTGTAGGACAGGCGGCCGGAGAGCAGGCTCGCCGACTGGGCGGTCTCCACGTGGCCGACCTGGCCGATGGCGGGACGGTAGTCGCCGCTGCCGCCGCCGACGAACACGCCGGTGTCACCGCCGCGCAGTCCGGCCGGGTCGATGCCGGCCCGCTCCAGTGCCTCCCAGGCGGCCTCCAGCACGATCCGCTGCTGCGGGTCGATGACGAGGGCCTCGCGCGGGGAGATGCCGAAGAAGTCGGGGTCGAAGTCGGCGACGTCGTAGAGGAATCCGCCGTGGCGGGTGACGCTGCGGCCCCGGCCGTCCCGGTCCCCGTCGAGGAGCCGGTCCAGGTCCCAGCCGCGGTCGGTGGGGAAGGCGCCGATGGCGTCGGTGCCGGCGACGGCCAGCTCCCACAGGTCCTCGGGCGATCGCACTCCGCCCGGGTAGCGACAGCTCATGCCGACGATGACGATCGGGTCGTCGGCCGCCCCGGCGTCCGTCCCGCGCGCGGCCGGGGTGGCCGGGCCGGTGTCCTCGCCGAGGAGCCCGGTCAGCAGGTGCGCGGCGAGCGCGGTGGGCGTCGGGTAGTCGAAGACCAGGGTCGCGGGCAGGGTGAGCCCGGTCGCCGTGGCGAGCTGGTTGCGCAGGTCGACGGCGGTCAGCGAGTCGAACCCGAGGTCCTTGAAGGCCTGTTCGGCGGGTACGGCGCCGGCGCCCGCGTGGCCGAGCACCGAGGCGACCTCGGTACGGACCAGGTCCAGCGCGTACGGGAGCCGGTCCCGCTCGTCCAGCTGCCGCAGCCGGGTGCGGAGCGTGTCGGCGGTGCCGGCGTCCGCGCGGTCGCCGCCGCCGGCCGCGTCCAAGGCGCGCCGTGCCTCGGGCAGTTCGGTGAACAGGAGGCCGGGCCGGGTGCGGGTGAAGGCGGGTGCGAAGCGGTCCCACAGCACGTCGGCGACGGTCACCGAGGCCGGTGCCGACGGGTCGGCGACGGCGTCGCCGACGACCGCGCCGAGCACGGTCAGGGCCCGGTGCGGGTCCATGGCGGGCAGGCCGTTGGCGCGCAGGTGGGCGGCGAGCCCGTCCGGTCCGGCGCCGGTCCAGGCGCCCCAGGAGACGGCGACCGCGGTACGGCCGTCCGCCCGGCGTTCCTGGATGACGGCGTCCAGGTAGGCGCCCGCGGCGGCGCCGGCTCCCTGACCGCTGACGCCCCAGACCCCGGAGATGGAGCCGAACACGACGAACGCGTCCAGGCTCCGGTCCCCGGTGGCCGCGTCCAGCGCGTCGAGGTCCCGGCGTACGGCGGCGAGGAGGGCGTCCGCGCCGGGCGCGCCGGCGCCTTCGGCGGGGGCGCCGGCGTCGCCGGTGTGGATGACGGCGGTGAGCGGGCGGCCGTCGGGCAGGGCGTCCACCGCGTCGGTGAGGGCGGAGGGGTCCGCCGGGTCGTGCACGACCGCCGTGAACTCGGTTTCCAGCTCCGCGAGTTCGGCACGCAGCGCGTCGAGCGCGCCGGCGTCGGCGGCACCGCGGACGGCCAGCAGCACGCCGGTGGCGCCGTTCCCGGCCAGCCAGCGGGCGACGTGGCCGGCGAAGCCCTCGGGGCCGCCGGTGACCAGCACGGTGCCGGTGGGGCGCCACGGGGCGTCCGGGCGCTGTGCCGCCGCCCGGACCAGCCGCCGGCCGTAGGCGCCGGAGGCGCGCAGCGCGACCTGGTCCTCGGCGTCCGGACCGGTCGCGGTCAGGACGGCCCGCAGGCGCTCGGCGGTGCGGGCGTCGGCCACGTGGTCGACGTCGACGAGCCCGCCCCAGCGGTCGGGGCGCTCCAGGGCGGTGACCCGGCCGAGTCCCCACACCGCCGCCTGCACGGGGTCCGCTCCGGCGTCGGAACGGCCCACGGAGACGGCACCCCGGGTGACGGCCCACAGGCGTCCGGCGATCCCGGCGCCGTCCAGGGCGTCCAGCAGGGCGTCGGGCCAGGCGGCACCGGACGGCAGGGCACGGCCACCGTGGTCCGCCACGGCGGCGAACAGGGAGAGCACACCGGCGTACTCGGTGCCGTCGGAGGCCTCCGCCAGCCGTGCGGCGAGGGCGGCGTCGTCCGGAGCGCAGACCACGCGCACCACGTCCGCGCCGAGGGCACCGGCGACGGCCTCGGCCCACGGGTCACCGTCGAGCACGGTGGGGATCAGTACGAGCCAGGGACCTTCGGCGGCCGGGGACTTGACGGCGGTGGCCGCCAGCGGACGCCAGGTCACCCGGTAACGCCAACCGTCCACCAGAGACCGTTCGTTGAGCCCGCGGCGCCACGAGGAGAGCGCGGGCAGCACGTCCGACAGGACCGTGTCGTCCAGGTCGAGCGTGGCGGACAGCTCCTGGAGGTCCTCCCGTTCCACGGCGGCCCAGAAGGCGGCGTCCACCGGGTCCTGCCCGGCTCCCGCGCCGGGCGCGACGGCCGGCTCGGGCCAGTAGTGCTCGCGCTGGAAGGCGTAGGTGGGCAGTTCGGTACGGCGGGCGCCGGTCCCGTGGAACCAGGTGTCCCAGTCGATGTCCACGCCGGTGACGTGGAGCCGGGCCAGCGCGGTGAGCAGCGCGGTCTCCTCTGGGCGGTCCTTGCGCAGCACCGGCACGGACACCATGTCGGCGGCGCCGTCCAGCACCCGCGCGGCCATCCCGGTCAGGACACCGTCCGGTCCCAGCTCCAGGAACGCGTTCACACCGGCACCGGCCAGCGCACCCACACCGTCGGCGAAACGCACCGTGTCACGGACGTGACGCACCCAGTACTCCGCCGAACACAGCATCTCCCGGTCCGCGACCTCACCGGTCACGTTCGAGACGACCGGGATGACCGGCTCGGTGTAGGTGAGGCTCTCGGCGACCCGGCGGAACTCCGCCATCATCGGCTCCATCAGCGGCGAGTGGAAGGCGTGACTCACCGACAGGCGCTGCGTCTTGCGGCCCTTTTCGGCGAACTCCTCCGCGAGCGCGAGGACCTCCGCCTCCACGCCCGCGATCACCACCGCGTCCGGTCCGTTGACCGCCGCGAGGGCGACGCCCTCCGTCAGCCTCGGGACGATCTCCTCCTCGGTCGCCTGCACGGCCACCATCGCCCCACCGAACGGGAGTTCCTGCATCAGCCGGGCGCGGGCCGCGACCAGCGTGCACGCGTCCTCCAGCGACAGCACCCCGGCCACGTGCGCGGCCGCGATCTCACCCACGGAGTGACCGGCCACGAACTCCGGCCGCACACCCCACGACTCGACCAGCCGGTACAGCGCCACCTCGACCGCGAACAGCGCGGGCTGCGTGAACCCGGTCGTGTCGAGAAGCTCCGCCTCCGGTGAACCCGCCTCCGCGAACAGCACCTCCCGCAACGGACGCTCCAACTCCGCGTCCAGCCGCGCCAGTACGGCGTCCAGCGCCTCGGCGAACACCGGGAACCGGGCGTACAGCTCACGCCCCATCCCGGCCCGCTGCGAACCCTGCCCCGAGAACAGCACCGCCAACGACCGCTCCACCGCACGACCACGCGCCACCTCGACCGGCTGATCGCCCTCCGCGCCGGCGAGCAGCACCGTCCGGTGCTCGAACGCGGTGCGGCCGACGGCCAGGGTGTAGGCGGTGTCGAGGGCCGGGACGTCCGGGTGGGCGGTGGTGAACGACACCAGTCGTTCGGTCTGGTCCGTGAGGGCCTCGGTGGTGCGGGCGGACACGAGCCAGGGCACCTCGGCGGGCGGCACGGGAGCCGCGTCGTCGTGGGACCCGGTGTCCGCCGGGGCCTGCTCCAGCAGGACGTGGGCGTTGGTGCCGCTGACGCCGAAGGCGGAGACGCCGGCGCGGCGGGGCCGGCCGGTCTCCGGCCAGGCGCGGCGCTCGCGGAGCAGGGAGACCGTGCCGTCGGACCAGTCGACGTGGGTCGACGGGGTGTCGATGTGCAGGGTCCGGGGCAGTTCGCCGTGGCGCAGGGCGAGCACGGTCTTGATGACGCCGGCGACACCGGCGGCGGCCTGGGTGTGGCCCAGGTTGGACTTGACCGTGCCGAGCAGCAGCGGGTGCTCCGGGGCGCGGTCGGTGCCGTAGGCGGCGATGAGGGCGTGCGCCTCGATGGGGTCGCCCAGGGTGGTGCCGGTGCCGTGCGCCTCGACCACGTCCACGTCGGCCGGGGCGAGGCGGGCGTCGGCGAGGGCGGCGCGGATGACGCGCTGCTGGGCGCGGCCGTTGGGGGCGGTGAGGCCGTTGGAGGCGCCGTCCTGGTTGACGGCCGCGCCGCGGACGACGGCGAGCACGGGGTGCCCGTTGCGGCGGGCGTCGGAGAGCCGTTCCAGGACCAGGACGCCGGCGCCCTCGGACCAGGCGGTGCCGTCGGCGGAGTCGGCGAAGGCCTTGCAGCGGCCGTCGCCGGCGAGGCCGCCCTGGGCGGTGAACTCCACGAAGGCGTCGGGGCTGGACATCACCGAGACGCCGCCGGCCAGGACCAGGGAGCACTCGCCGGAGCGCAGTGCCGTGGCGGCCATGTGCAGGGCGACGAGCGCCGAGGAGCAGGCGGTGTCGACGGTGACGGCGGGGCCCTCCAGGCCGAGGGTGTAGGACAGCCTGCCGGACATGACGCTGGCGGTGGTGCCGGTGGCGGCGTGGCCCCGCACGTCGGTGGTGCCGCGGCGCAGCATGGTGGCGTAGTCCTGGCCGTTGGTGCCGACGAAGACGCCGGTGGCACTCCCGCGCAGGCCCGCCGGGTCGATGCCGGCGCGCTCCAGGGCCTCCCAGGAGGTCTCCAGGAGGAGCCGCTGCTGCGGGTCCATGGCGAGGGCCTCGCGCGGGGAGATCCCGAAGAAGCCGGCGTCGAAGAGGCCGGCGCCGTCGAGGAATCCGCCCTCCAGGGTGGCGGAGCCGCCGCGGGCGAGGGTGTCGAGGTCCCAGCCGCGGTCGGCGGGGAAGCCGGTGATGGCGTCACGGCCGTCGTACAGCAGGTCCCACAGGTCGTCGGGTGAGTCGACGCCGCCGGGGAAGCGGCAGCCCATGCCGACGATGACCACGGGGTCGTCGTCGCTCGCGCGGCCGGCGGTGTCCGCGCCGGCGCGGCCGTCGGCCGGCTCGGGCAGGGTGCCGAGCAGTTCGGTGAGGAGGTGGGCGGCCAGGTCGCGGGTGGTGGGGTGGTCGTAGACGAGGGTGGCGGGCAGCCTCAGGCCGGTGGTGGCGTTGAGGGTGTTGCGCAGTTCGACGGTGGTCAGCGAGTCGAAGCCGAGGTCGGTGAAGGCCTGGTCGGGTTCGACGGCGGCCGGGTCGGGGTGGCCGAGGACGCCGGCGACCTGGGCGCGCACGAACTCCAGGACGTACCGCTGCCGGGCGGGTCCGGTGAGCGCGGCGAGTTCCCGGCCGAGCGCCGGAGATGCGGTCGTGGCCGCGGTCGTGGAGTCGGCGGTGGTGGCGCGCAGTTCGGGCAGGTCGCGGACGAGGGGGCGGTTGACGGCGAAGACCGCCGCGTACCGCTGCCAGTCGATGTCGGCGACGGTGAGCGCGGTGTCGCCGTGCTCGACGGCGGTGTCGAGGGCGGCGAGCGCGTCCTCGGCGCTCATCGGGGTGAAGCCGCCGCGGCGGACGCGGTCCTCCACTCCGGTGCCGTCGCCGGCCATGCCGGTGCCGGCCCAGGGGCCCCAGGCGACGGAGGTGGCGGGCAGGCCGGCGGCGCGGCGGTGTTCGGCGAGGGCGTCCAGGTAGGCGTTGGCGGCCGCGTAGTTGCCCTGGCCGGCGGCGCCGAGGCTGCCGGCGGTGGAGGAGAACAGCACGAAGTCGGTGAGACCGCTGTCGCGGGTCAGTTCGTGCAGGTGGGCGGCGGAGTGGGCCTTGGCCCGCAGGACGGTGTCGAACCGCTCGGGGGTGAGGGTGTCGAGCACGCCGTCGTCGAGCACGCCGGCGGTGTGGACCACCGCGGTGAGGGGGTGCTCGGCGGGGACGGCCGCGAGGACGGCGGCGAGGGCGTCGCGGTCGGCGGTGTCGCAGGCGGCCACGGTCACCTCCGCGCCCCGTTCGCGCAGCTCGGCCGCGAGTACGTCGGCGCCGGGCGCGTCCGGGCCGCGGCGGCTGACCAGCAGCAGGTGCGGGGTGCCGCGTTCGGCGAGACGGCGGGCGACGTGGGCGCCGAGGGCGCCGGTGCCGCCGGTGATCAGGGCGGTGCCCTCGGGGGCGAACCGCCGGGGGGCGGGGCCGTCGGGCGCGGGGTGGTGGGCCAGGCGGCGGGCGTAGGTGGCGGAGGCGCGGACGGCGAGGTCGCTCTCCTCGCCGGGTTCGGCGAGGAGGTGGGCCAGGCGGCGTACGGCCTGGGTGTCGAGGTGTTCGGGGAGGTCGACGACGCCGAAGCGGCGCTCGGGGTGTTCCAGGGCGGCGACCCGGACGAGGCCGCGCGCGGCGGCCTGCCCCGGGTGGGCGAGGCGGTCGGCGCGGCCGGTGGTGACGGCCCGGCGGGTGAGGATCCACAGCGGGGCGTGGATCCCCGCGTCCCCGAGGGCCTGTACGGCGGTGGCCGTGGGCAGCACGCCGCCGAGGCCGGCGGGGTCGTCGGCGTCGGGGCCGTCCGCGCCGAGGGCGAGCAGGGACAGGACGCCGGTGAAGCCGCCGTCGGGCGCCGGCAGTTCCCGCAGGAGGCCGGCGAGGCCCGTGCGGTCCCGGCCGTCGGTGGTCACACGTACGGCCTGCAGGCCGAGGGTGTCCGGCAGTCCGGCCGCGTCGGTGCCGGGGCCGCCGGCCGGGAGCAGGACGAGCCAGGTGCCGGCCGGCCGCGCGGTGGGGGCGCCGTCCAGCGGCTTCCACACGACGCGGTGGCGGCGGGTGTCGGCGGCGGCCCGCTCGGTGCGGCGGCGCCGCCACGCGGACAGGGCGGGCACGAGCGCGGCGAGGGTGTCGTCGTCGAGGCCGAGGTCGGCGCCGAGGGCGGGCAGGTCGGCGCGCTCGACGGCGGACCAGAACGCGGCGTCCGCGCCGTCGGCCGGACCGGCCGCGGTCGCCGGGGCGGGTCCGTAGGTGGTGTCGGGCCAGTAGCGGCTGTGCTGGAAGGCGTAGGTGGGCAGGTCGACGCGGCGGGCGCCGGTGCCGCGCAGGACGCCGGACCAGTCGACGCGGGCGCCGTGGACGTGGAGGCGGGCCAGGGCGGCGGTGAGCGCGGTGGCCTCGTCGCGGTCGCGGCGCAGCGCGGGCACCGTGATCACCTCGGCGTGCGCCGACGTGCCGGTGTCCTCGGCGGCGTCGAGGACGTCGCGGGCGGCGGCGGACAGGGTGCCGTCGGGGCCGATCTCCAGGAAGGAGGTGTGGCCCTGCCGGGCGAGGGCGCGCACCGCGTCGGCGAAGCGGACGGTGGCGCGGACCTGCCGCACCCAGTAGTCGGGGGTGCGCAGCGCGTCGGTGTCGGCGGGTTCGCCGGTGACGGTGGACACCAGCGGGACGGACGGCAGGTGGTAGGTGAGGCCGCGGGCGACCCGGGCGAAGTCGTCGAGCATGGCGTCCATGCGCGGCGAGTGGAAGGCGTGGCTGACCCGCAGGGCGCGGGTCCTGCGGCCGTCCTCGGCGAGCCGGGCGGCGATCCGGGTGACGGCGTCCTCGTCGCCGGACAGGACGACGGAGCGGGGGCCGTTGACGGCGGCGAGGGAGACCCGGTCCTCCAGGCCGTCCAGCAGCGGCAGCACCTCGTCCTCGGCGGCCTGTACGGCGACCATGGCGCCGCCGGCCGGCAGGGCGGCCATCAGGCGGCCCCGGGCGGCGACGAGGGTGCAGGCGTCGTCCAGGGAGAGGACGCCCGCGACGTGGGCGGCGGCGAGTTCGCCGACGGAGTGGCCGGCGACGCCGTCGGGGACGGTGCCCCAGGACTCGACGAGCCGGTAGAGGGCCACCTCGAGGGCGAAGAGGGCGGGCTGGGTGTAGGCGGTGTCGTGCAGGAGGGCCGCGTTCGCGGTGCCCTCGTCGGCGAACAGCACGTCCCGCAGCGGGTGTTCGAGTTCCCGGTCGAAGCGGGTGAGGACGTCGTCCAGGGCGTCCGCGAAGACCGGGTGGCGGCCGTACAGTTCGCGGCCCATGGCGGCGCGCTGGCTGCCCTGCCCGGTGAACAGGAAGGCCATGCGGCCCCGGGTGGGGGCGCCGGTGACGAGGGCGCCGTCGGGGGTGCCGTCGCGCAGGGCGGCCAGGGCGCGCAGGACCCCGTCGCGGTCGCCGGCCAGGACGGCGGCGCGGTGTTCCAGGGTGCCGCGGGTGGTGGCCAGGGAGTGGGCCACGTCGAGCAGCGGGACGTCCGGGTGGTCCTCGGTGTGTTCGAGGAGCCGGCCGGCCTGGGCGCGCAGGGCGGGGGCGGTGCGGGCGGACAGGACCAGTGGCACGCCGGCCGGCAGGGTGCCGGGGTCCGCGGCGGGCGCGGTCCGCGCCTCGTCGGCGTCGGGGGTCTCGGGGGCCTGTTCGACGACGGTGTGGACGTTGGTGCCGCTGAGGCCGAAGGAGGAGACGGCGGCGCGGCGGGGCCGGCCGGTCTCGGGCCAGGGCACGGTGTCGGTGGCCAGGTCGATGGCGCCGGAGTCCCAGTCGACGTGGCTGGAGGGGGTGTCCACGTGCAGGGTGGGCGGCACGGTGCCGTGGCGCATCGCCATGACCATCTTCATGACGCCGGCGATGCCGGACGCCATCTGGGTGTGGCCGATGTTGGACTTCACCGAGCCGAGCAGCAGCGGCCGGTCGGCGGGCCGTCCCTGGCCGTAGGTGGCGAGCAGGGCCTGCGCCTCGATCGGGTCGCCGAGCGCGGTGCCGGTGCCGTGGCCCTCGACCACGTCGACGTCGGCCGGGGTGAGGTTCGCGTTGCTGAGGGCCTGGCGGATCACCCGGGCCTGGGAGGGGCCGTTGGGGGCGGTAAGGCCGTTGGAGGCGCCGTCCTGGTTGACGGCGGAGCCGCGGATCACGGCGAGCACGGGGTGGCCGTTGCGGCGGGCGTCGGAGAGCCGTTCGACCAGGACGAGGCCGACGCCCTCGGCGAGGCTCATGCCGTCGGCGCCCTCGGCGTACGCCTTGCAGCGGCCGTCGGGGGCCATGGCGCGCTGGCGGCTGAAGCCGGTGAAGGCGCTGGGGGTGGCCATGACGCTGACGCCGCCGGCGAGGGCGAGGGTGCTCTCGCCGTTGCGCAGCGACTGGCAGGCCAGGTGCAGCGCGACGAGCGAGGAGGAGCAGGCGGTGTCCAGGGTGACGGCCGGGCCCTCCAGGCCGAAGGTGTAGGCGAGGCGGCCGGACAGGACGCTGGAGATGGTGCCGGTGATGAGGTGGCCCTCGGCGCCCTCGGTCGAGGCGCCGCCCGCCGTGTAGTCCTGGTAGCTGGCGCCGATGAAGGTGCCGGTGAGGCTGCCTCGGAGGGTGGCGGGGTCGATGCCGGCGCGTTCCAGGACCTCCCAGCCGGTCTCCAGCAGGAGCCGCTGCTGCGGGTCCATGGCGAGGGCCTCGCGCGGGGAGATGCCGAAGAAGGCGGCGTCGAAGTCGGCGACGTCGTGGAGGAAGCCGCCCTGGGTGGAGTAGGTGGTGCCGGGCTTGTCGGGGTCGGGGTCGTAGAGGGCGTCGGCGTCCCAGCCGCGGTCGGCGGGGAAACCGGTGATGGCGTCGCCGCCGGCCGCGACGAGGTCCCACAGGGCCTCGGGGCTGGTGATGCCGCCGGGGTAGCGGCAGCTCATGGCGACGACGGCGATGGGCTCGTCGTCGACGGCGGCGGTGGTGCGCACCGGTCCGCCGTCCTCGGTGCCGGGGCCGCCGACGAGGCCGCGCAGGTGCGCGACGAGGGTGAGCGGGTCCGGGTAGTCGAACACGAGGGTGCTCGGCAGGGTGAGGCCGGTGACGGCGGCGAGCCGGTTGCGCAGGTCGACGGCGGTGAGCGAGTCGAAGCCGACGTCGCGGAAGGCGCGGCGTTCGGACAGCACCTCCGGGGAGGCGTGGCCGAGGACGGTGGCAGCCTCGGAGCGGACCAGGTCCAGCAGGAGGCGGTCCTGTTCGCCGGCGGGCAGGGCGCGCAGTCGGCCGGCGAACTCGCCGCCGTCGGCGGCGCGGGTTTGGGACTCCTCGGTCAGCCGCCGTACGTCGGGGACGTCCTCGAAGAGGTCGGTGGGCCGCGAGGAGGTGAACACCGGGTGGTAGCGGTCCCAGTCGACGTCGGCGACGGCGAGGACGCCCTCGTCGGCGTCGAGGGCCCCCCGGAGTCCGGCGAGGGCCAGCTCGGGGTTCATGAAGACCAGTCCGCTGCGGCGGATCTGGCCGGGGTCGACGCGGCCGAGCTTCATGTCGTCGGCCCAGATGCCCCACGAGATCGCGGTGGCGCGGGCGCCGCGGGCGCGGCGGTGCTCGGCGAGCGCGTTGAGGTGGGCGTTGGCGGCGACGTACGCGGCGTGCCGGCCGCTGCCCCACATGCCGGCGGTGGAGGAGTACAGGACGAACGCGTCGAGCTGGTCGTCGTCGAGGAGTTCGTCGAGGTGGGCGGCGCCGGCGGTCTTGGCGTGCACGACCTTGGCGAAGGCGTCCAGGCCGGTCTCGTCGATCGACTGGAGTTCGATGACGGCGGCGGTGTGGAAGACGCTGCGGACGGTGCGGCCCTCGGCGGCGAGCCGGTCCAGGAGCGCGGCGACGGCGTCCCGGTCGGTGACGTCGCAGGCGGCGACGGTGGCGGTGCAGCCGCGTCCGGCGAGATCGGCGACGAGTTCGGCGGCGCCGGGGGCGCTGTCGCCGCGGCGGCTGGTGAGGACCAGGTCGCGGGCGCCCTGGTCGGCGAGCCAGCGGGCCAGGTGGGGGCCGAGGGTGCCGGTGCCGCCGGTGACCAGGACGGTGCCGCGCGGGCTCCAGCCGGGGCCGCCGGCGGGGGCGGGCGCCGGGGCGACGCGGCGGGCGAGGACGCCGGAGGCGCGGACGGCGAGCTGGTCCTCGCCGGTGCTGCCGGTGAGGACGGCGGCGAGCCGCTGGGCGGCGCGGTGGTCGAGGGTTTCGGGCAGGTCGACGGTGCCGCCCCAGCGCTGCGGGTGTTCCAGCGCGGCGGTCCAGCCGAGGCCGTGCACCATGGCCTGCGTGGGCCGGGTGAGCCGGTCGGCGCGGCCGGTGGAGACGGCGCCGCGGGTCAGCGCCCACAGGGGCGCGTCGACGCCGGCGTCGCCGAGGGCCTGGATCAGGGTGACGGAGAGCGCGAGCCCGGCGGGCAGCACGGGGTGGAGGGTGCCGGTGTCCTCGGCGGCGGCCAGCAGCGACACCACACCGGTGGGTTCGGGCAGGTCGCGCAGGCGGGCGGCGAGGTGGCCGCGGTCGGTGTCGGCGGCGTCGAGGCGCAGCGGCACCGGGTCGGCGCCGTGCGCGGTGAGCGCCTCCCGTACGGCGGCGGTGTGTTCGGGGTCGGTGCCGTCGGCGGTGACCAGCAGCCAGGTGCCGGTGAGGGCGGCGTCGGGCAGGGCGCCGAGCGGCTTCCAGCCGGCGCGGTAGCGCCAGGAGCCGACGGTGGAGCGGTCGCGGCGCTGCCGTCGCCAGGTGGACAGGGCGGGCAGGACGGGGGCGAGGGCGTCGCGGTCCAGGTGCAGGCGGGTGGCGAGGGAGTCGACGTCCTCCTGCTCGACCTCGGTCCAGAACTCTGCGTCGGCGCCGTCGCCGTCGCCCGCGGCGCGCGGCGGCGCGGCCTCGGTCCACAGGTGCTCGCGCTGGAAGGCGTAGGTGGGCAGGGATGTCCTGCGGGCGCCGCAGCCGGCGTAGACGGCGGTCCAGTCGGCGCGGCCGCCGCGGACCCACTGCTCGGCGAGGGAGGTCAGGAAGCGGCCGGTGCCGCCCTGTTCGCGGCGCAGGGTGCCGGTGACTGCAACGTGGTCGCCGCTCTCCTCGGCGGTGGCCTGCACCGCCATGGTGAGCACGGGGTGCGGGCTGATCTCGACGAACACGGTGTGTCCGGCGCCGAGGAGGGCGCGTACGGCGTCCTCGAAGCGGACGGTCTGCCGCAGGTTGCGGTACCAGTAGGCGGCGTCCGTGGCGGCGGCGTCGAGGATTTCTCCGGTGACGGTGGAGTGGAACGGCACCCGTGCCTGATGAGGCGTCACGGGGGCGAGGAGTTCCAGGAGTTCGTCGTGGATGCGCTCGACCTGCGAGGAGTGGGAGGCGTAGTCCACGGCGACGCGGCGGGCGCGTACGTCCCGGGCGGTGAACTCGGCGTGCAGGGCGTCGAGCGCGTCGGGGGTGCCGGCGAGGACCACGGAGCGTGGCCCGTTGACGGCGGCGACGGACACGGCGCCGTCGTGGGCGGCCAGGTACTCCTCGGCCTCGGCGGCGGGCAGTTGGACGGACATCATGCCGCCGGCGCCGGCCAGGACGCGGCCGATGGCCTGGCTGCGCAGGGCGACGACGCGGGCGCCGTCCTCCAGGGACAGGGCGCCGGAGACGACGGCGGCGGCGATCTCGCCCTGGGAGTGGCCGACGACGGCGTCCGGGGTGACGCCGTGGGCGCGCCACAGCTCGGCCAGGGACACCATCACGGCCCAGGTGGCGGGCTGGACGACGTCGACGCGGTCGAAGTCGGGCGCGCCGTCGGCGCCGCGGACGACGTCGGTCAGGGACCAGTCGGTGAACGGGGCGAGCGCGGCGGCGCACTCGTGCAGCCGCTCGGCGAACACGGGTGAGGTGTCGAGGAGTTCGGCGCCCATGCCGGCCCACTGGGAGCCCTGCCCGGGGAAGACGAACACGGTGCGGCCGTCGGTGTCGGCGGTGCCGCTCACCACCTGGGCGGTGGACTCGCCGTCGGCGAACGCGGTGAGCGCGCCGGTGAGTTCACCGGTGGTGGTGCCGAGGGCGACGGCGCGGTGCTCCAGTACGGAGCGGGCGGTGATCAGGGTGTGGCCGACGTCGGCGGGGTGCGGCTCGGCGGCGGTGACGTGCGCGGCGAGGTTGCGGGCCTGACCGCGCAGCGCGGCCGGGGCGGCGGCGGACAGGATCCAGGGCAGGGTGCCGCCGGCCGGAAGCGTGGGCTCGGCGGCCTCGGCGGGTTCCGGGGCGGCGGGCGCCTGTTCCAGGATGGCGTGCGCGTTGGTGCCGCTGATGCCGAAGGAGGAGACGGCGCAGCGCAGCGGGGCGTCGTCCTTGCGCCAGTCGGTGGTCTCGGTGACGAGGCGGACGGCGCCGGACTCCCAGTCGACGTGGCTGGAGGGGCGGTCGGCGTGCAGGGTGCGCGGCAGGGTGCCGTGCCGCATCGCCATGACCATCTTGATGATGCCGGCGACACCGGCCGCCGACTGGGTGTGGCCGATGTTGGACTTCACCGAGCCGAGCAGCAGGGGGCGTTCGGGGTCGCGGTCCTGGCCGTAGGTGGTGAGCAGGGCCTGCGCCTCGATGGGGTCGCCGAGCGCGGTGCCGGTGCCGTGTGCCTCGACCACGTCGATGTCGTCGGCGGCGAGCCCGGCGGCGTTCAGGGCCTGGCGGATGACGCGGACCTGGGAGGGGCCGTTGGGGGCGGTGAGGCCGTTGGAGGCGCCGTCCTGGTTGATGGCGGAGCCGCGGACGACGGCGAGGATGTCGTGGCCGTTGCGGCGGGCGTCGGAGAGGCGTTCCAGGACGAGGACGCCGATGCCCTCGGCGAGGGTCATGCCGTCGGCGTCGTCGGAGAACGCCTTGCAGCGTCCGTCGCGGGCCAGCGCCCGCTGCCGGCTGAACGCGATGAACGACATCGGGTTGGTCATGACGGTGGCGCCGCCCGCGAGGGCGAGGCTGCTCTCGCCGTTGCGCAGCGACTGGCAGGCCAGGTGCAGCGCGACCAGGGAGGAGGAGCAGGCGGTGTCGACGGTGACCGCCGGGCCCTCCAGGCCGAAGGTGTAGGCGAGGCGGCCGGACAGGACGCTGGGGCTGGAGCCGGTGACGGCGTGCCCGGCGGAGCCGTCGTCCATGGCGACGCCGTAGTCCTGGTAGGTGGAGCCGATGAAGGTGCCGGTGGGCGTGGAGTGCACGGCGGCGGGGTCGATCCCGGCGTGCTCGAACGCCTCCCAGGTGGTCTCCAGGAGCAGCCGCTGCTGCGGGTCCATGGTGACGGCCTCGCGTGGCGAGATGCCGAAGAAGCCGGGGTCGAACTCGCCCGCGTCGTGCAGGAAGCCGCCGAGGGTGGAGTAGGTGGTGCCGGGGTTGTCGGGGTCGGGGTCGTAGAGGGCGTCGGCGTCCCAGCCGCGGTTGGCGGGGAATTCGGAGATGGTGTCGGTGCCGTCGGCGACGAGCCGCCAGAACGCGTCGGCGGAGCGGGCGCCGCCGGGGAAGCGGCAGCTCATGCCGATGATGGCGATGGGCTCGTCGGTGACGGCCGGGCCGATGACGGCGGGCGACGCGCTGTCGCCGGTGCCGAGGAGTTCGTCCCGGAGGTGGCGGGCGAGGGCGGCCGGGCTGGGGTGGTCGAAGACCAGGGTGGTGGGCAGGGCGAGGCCGGTGAGCGCGGCGAGGCGCTTGCGCAGTTCCACGGCGGTCAGCGAGTCGAAGCCCGCGTCGCGGAAGGCGCGCTTGGCGGGGACGCCGTCGGCGGAGGTGTGGCCGAGGACGACGGCGGCCTCGGAGCGCACCAGGTCCAGGAGCAGCCGCTGCTGCTCGTCGCCGGTCAGCCCGCGCAGCCGTCCGGCCAGTTCGGAGACGGCGGCGGTGGCGTCCGCCGGGGCGGCCAGCGCGCGGACGGTGTCGATCTCGTCGAACAGGCGGCTGGCGCGTACGGCGGTGAAGACCGGGTGGTACTGCTCCCAGTCGACGTCGGCGACGGTGACCGCGGTGTCCCGCTGGACGAGGGCGCGGCGCAGTTCCGTGACGGCGGTGGCGGGGGCCAGCAGGCGCAGTCCGCTGCGTTCCAGGGTGTCGGAGACGGAGTGGTGTGCGTGGGCCATGCCGATCTCGGCCCACGGGCCCCAGGCGACGGCGGTGGCGGCCAGGCCGCGGGCGCGCCGGTGCTCGGCGAGGGCGTCGAGGTAGGCGTTGGCGGCGGCGTAGGCGCTCTGTCCGGCGCTGCCCCACACTCCGGCGACGGACGAGTACAGCAGGAAGAAGTCCAGGTCGTGGCCGTCGAGCAGGGCGTCGAGGTGGGCGGCGCCGAGGGTCTTGGCGGCCATCGCGGCGGCCGTGTCGGCCAGCGGGGTGGCAGACAGGGGGGCGGCCTGGCCGACGCCGGCGGCGTGCACCACACCGGTGAGCGGGGCGTCGTCGGGGACGGCGGCGAGGACGGCGGCGAGGGCGTCGCGGTCGGCGCTGTCGCAGGCGGCGAGGGTGACGCGGGCGCCCGACTCCTCAAGTTCGGCGGCGAGTTCGGCGGCGCCCGGCGCGTCGGGGCCGCGCCGGCTGGTGAGGATCAGGTGGGCGGCGCCGGCGCGGGCCAGCAGACGGGCGGTCTCGGCGCCGAGTCCGCCGGTGCCGCCGGTGACGAGGACGGTGCCGGAGACGGTGAGGGCGTCCTCGCGGGGCAGGTCGGCGCCGGGGTGGCGGACGACGCGGCGGGCGAGTACGCCGGAGGCCCGGACGGCGACCTGGTCGTCGCCGTCGCGGGCGGCGAGCACGCCGGCCAGGCGCTGCGCGGCGGGCGCGTCGAGGACGGCCGGCAGGTCGACGAGGCCGCCCGGCTGCTCGGGGCGTTCCAGGGCGGTGACCCGGCCCAGGCCCCAGTGGGCGGCGCGGGCGGGGTGGGTGAGCGGGTCGCCGGTGCCGGTGGAGACGGCGCCGCGGGTGACCGTCCACAGCGGGGCGGTGGTGCCGGTGTCGCCGCAGGCCTGGGCGAGGACGACGCCGAGGGCGAAGCCGGGCGGGAGACCGCCGGTGGCGGTGTCCCCCGGGGTCGTGCCGGTGGGGTGGGGGCCGTCGGCGAGCGGCAGCAGGTTCAGGACGCCGGCGGCGTCGGTGGCCCCGGCGGCGCGCAGGGCGTCGGCGAGCCGCTCGCGGTCGAGGTGGGAGGCGTCGAGTTCGAGGCGCCGGAGCAGGGCGCCGTGGCCGCGCAGCGCGTCGAGGACCTCGTCGGCCTCGTCGCCGGCGGTGGTGACGGCCAGCCAGGTGCCGTCCAGGACGGGGGCGCCGGTGGTGGTGGCGGGCCGCCAGGCGACCTGGTAGCGGGCGGCGTCCAGGACGGACTTCTCCTGGCGGGCGCGCCGCCAGGACGACAGCGAGGGCAGCAGCGCGTACAGGGAGGCGTGCTCCTCGTCGCGCAGGCCGAGCAGTCCGGCGAGCCCGGCGGCGTCGCCGCGTTCGACGGCGGTCCACAGGGCGGCGTCGGCGGGGTCCGGGGCGGCTCGGCGGGTGCCGGGGGCGGTGGTGTCCGGCCAGTACGTCTCGTGCTGGAAGGCGTAGGTGGGCAGTTCGACGGTGGTGGCGCCGGTGTGCAGGGCGGACCAGTCCACGCGGACCCCGCGCACGTGCAGGCGGGCGAGGGCGGTGAGGGCGCTGACGTCCTCGGGGCGGTCGGTGCGCAGCAGCGGCACGGCGTCGGTGCCGGCGTCGTCGCCGAGGGTGTCCTCGGCGAGGGCGGCCAGGGAGCCGCCGGGGCCGAGTTCGAGGAAGGTGGCGGCGCCCGCCTCGTGGGCGGCGCGCACGGCGTCGGCGAAGCGGACGGTGCCACGGACGTGGCGCACCCAGTAGTCGGCGGTGCGCAGGTCGTCGCCGGTGGCGGGGCGGCCGGTGAGGTCGGAGACGACCGGCACGGCCGGCTCGTGGTAGGTCAGGCCCTCGGCGACCCGGCGGTAGGCGTCGAGCATGGCGTCCATGCGCGGCGAGTGGAAGGCGTGGCTGACCCGCAGCCGGCGGGTGGTGCGGCCCTGACCGGCGAAGTGGGCGGCGACGCGCTCGGCGGCGTCCTCGTCCCCGGCGACCACGACGGAGCCGGGGCTGTTGACGGCGGCCAGACAGACCTGGTCCGCCAGGCCGTCCAGCAGCGGCAGCACCTCGTCCTCGGTGGCCTGTACGGAGTACATGGCGCCGCCCTCGGGCAGCGCCTGCATGAGCCGGGCGCGCGCGGCGACCAAAACGCAGGCGTCGTCCAGGGAGAGGACGCCCGCGGCGTGGGCGGCGGTGATGCCGCCGATGGAGTGGCCGAGGAGCACGCCGGGGCGCACGCCCCAGGAGCGGACCAGGTGGTACAGGGCGGTTTCGAGGGCGAACAGGGCGGGCTGGGTCCAGCCGGTCTCGTAGAGCGCGGCGGCCTCGGGGGTGCCGTCCTCGGCGAACAGGACGTCCTTGAGGGAGCGCGGCGCAGTGTCCGTCTCCGGGTCGGTGAGCAGCGGGTCGAGCTTCGCCACGACCTCGTCCAGCGCGGCGGCGAACTCCGGGTAACGGGCGTACAGTCCGCGGCCGGTGCCGGGGCGCTGGCTGCCCTGCCCGGTGAACAGCAGGGCGGTGCGGCCGGCGCCGCCGGTCTCACCGAGGACCAGTGCCGGGTCGGGCCGGTCGGCGGCGAGGGCGGCCAGGGCCCGCCGTACGTCGTCGGGGGTGCCGACGGCGACGGCGCGCTGCTCGAACGCGGGCCGGGTGGTGGCCAGGGAGAGGGTCACGTCGGCGGGCGCGAGGGCGGGGCGCTCGTCCAGGTGGGCCAGCAGGCGGGCGGCCTGGGCGCGCAGCGCGGGCCGGGTGCGGCCGGACAGGACCCACGGCAGGACGGCGGGGGCGTCAATGCCGTGGGTGCCGTCGGTGCTCGCGGGGCGGGGCTCGGGCTGCGGTGCGGGCTGCTCCAGGACGACGTGCGCGTTGGTGCCGCTGATGCCGAAGGAGGAGACGGCGGCGCGGCGGGGGCGGTCCGTCTCGGGCCAGGCGGTGTGCTCCTGGAGGAGCGCGACCGCGCCGGACTCCCAGTCGACGTGGCGGGAGGGGCGGTCGGCGTGCAGGGTGCGCGGCAGTTCGCCGTGGCGCATCGCCATGACCATCTTGATCACGCCGGCGACGCCCGCGGCGGCCTGGGTGTGACCCAGGTTGGACTTCACCGAGCCGAGCAGCAGGGGGCGTTCGGGGTCGCGGTCCTGGCCGTAGGTGGCGAGCAGGGCCTGGGCCTCGATGGGGTCGCCGAGACTGGTGCCGGTGCCGTGCGCCTCGACGGCGTCCACGTCGGCGGGGGTCAGTCCGGCGGCGCCGAGGGCCTGGCGGATGACGCGCTGCTGGGAGGGGCCGTTGGGTGCGGTGAGGCCGTTGGAGGCGCCGTCCTGGTTGACGGCGGAGCCGCGCACCACGGCCAGGACGCGGTGGCCGTTGCGGCGGGCGTCGGAGAGGCGTTCCAGGACGAGGACGCCGACGCCCTCGGACCAGCCGACGCCGTCGGCGTCGTCGGAGAAGGCCTTGCAGCGGCCGTCGGGCGACAGGCCGCGCTGGCGGGAGAACTCGATCAGGGAGGTCGGCGTGGACATCACGGTGACGCCGCCGGCCAGGGCGAGGGAGCACTCCCCGGAGCGCAGGGCCTGCATCGCCCAGTGCATGGCGACCAGGGAGGAGGAGCAGGCGGTGTCGACGGTGACCGCGGGGCCTTCCAGGCCGAGGGCGTAGGAGACCCGGCCGGAGGCGATGCTGGGCGCGGTGCCGCTGCCCTGGTGTCCCTCGAAGCGCTCGTCGGCGAGGGTGGCGGAGTAGTCGCTGTACATGACGCCGGCGAAGACGCCGGTGCGGCTGCCGCGCAGGGAGACCGGGTCGATGCCGGCGTGCTCCACGGCGGTCCAGGACGCCTCCAGGAGCAGCCGCTGCTGGGAGTCGGTGGCCAGCGCCTCGCGGGGGCTCATGCCGAAGAAGCCGGGGTCGAAGTCACCGGCGTCGTGCAGGAATCCGCCGTGGCGGGTGTACGAGGTTCCGGGGTGGTCGGGGTCCGGGTGGTACAGGGAGTCCAGGTCCCAGCCGCGGTTGACGGGCAGTCCGCCGACCGCGTCGGTGCCCTCGGTGACCAGGCGCCACAGGTCGTCGGGGGAGCTGACGCCGCCGGGGTAGCGGCAGCTCATGCCGACGATGACGATCGGGTCGTCGGCGGTGGCGGCCGGGCCGGCCGCCGGGGCGGCCGCGCCCGTGTCCGCGTCGCCGGTCAGCTCCTCCAGCAGGTGGGCGGCGAGCGCGGACACCGTGGGGTAGTCGAAGACGACGGTGGCCGAGGTGCGCAGACCGGTGACGGCGGCGAGCCGGTTGCGCAGCTCGACGGCGGTCAGGGAGTCGAAGCCGAGGTCCTGGAAGGCGCGTTCGGGGTCGATGTCCGTGGCGGAGGCGTGGCCGAGGACGGCGGCCACCTGGGCGCGCACCAGGTCGGTGACGGTCTCGGTGCGGGCCTCGGCGTCGAGCCGGGACAGCCGCTGGGTGAGGCCGAGGGCGGCCTCGGAGCCGGTGCGCACGGTGCGGCGGCGGGCCCGGATCAGGCCCCGCAGCAGCGGCGGCACCTCTCCCTGGCCGCGCAGCGTGGCCAGGTCGAGCCGGACGGGCAGGACGGCCGCGCGGGGCAGGGCGAGGGCGGTGTCGAAGAGGGCGAGGCCGTCCTCGGGGGTGAGCGGGGGCGTGCCGGAGCGGGACAGGCGGCGCAGGTCGTGCTCGGTCAGTTCGCCGGTCATGCCGGTGCCGGGCGCCCAGGGGCCCCAGCCGAGGGAGAGTCCGGGCAGCCCGCAGGCGCGGCGGGTCGCGGCGAGCGCGTCGAGGAAGGCGTTGGCGGCGGCGTAGCCGGCCTGGGCGGGGGCGCCGGCGGTGCCGGCGAAGGAGGAAAAGACGACGAACGCGGCGAGGTCGAGGTCGCGCGTGGCCCGGTGCAGGTGCCAGACGGCGTCGGCCTTGGGCCGCAGGACGGCGGTGAGGCGGTCGGCGGTGAAGGACTCCACGAGCCCGTCGTCGAGGACGCCCGCGGTGTGCACCACGGCGGTGGCGGGGTGGTCCTCGGGGATCGCGGCGAACAGCGCGGCGACGGCGTCGGGGTCGGCGGCGTCGCACGCCCAAAGGGTGACCTCGGCGCCGGACTCGCGCAGGGTGTCGGCCAGTTCGGCGGCGCCGGGGGCGTCGGGTCCGCGCCTGCCGACGAGGAGCAGGTGCCGTACGCCGTGTTCGGCGACGAGGTGGCGGGCGAGGACGGCGCCCAGGCCGCCGGTTCCGCCGGTGATCACGACGGTGCCGTCGGGGTTCCAGGCGGGGGTGTCCCGCTCGGCGGGCGGGCGGACGCGGGCGAGGCGGGCGCCGAGGACCGCGCCGTCGCGCAGGGCGGTCTGCGGTTCGTCGGCGGTGAGGGCGGCCGCGAGGGCGGCGGGGTCGGCCGGGGACGCCGGGTCGAGGTCCACCAGGCCGAAGCGGCCGGGGTGTTCGGTCTGCGCGGAGCGGACCAGGCCCCAGACGGCCGCCGCGGCGGGGTCGGTGACGCCGCCGCCGTCGGTGGCGACGGCGCCCCGGGTGACGAAGACCAGCCGGGAGCCGGACCGGGCCGGGTCGTCGAGCCAGTCCTTCAGGTGGCCGAGGGCGCGGGAGGTGACCTCGTGCACCGAGGTGAGCACGTGGTCCTCGCCCGCGCCGGCGACGGGGGCGAGGACCAGGTCCGGCGTCCCCCCGCCGCCGTCGGTGACCGTCACGCCGGCGGCGGTCAGGGCGGCGGTGAGGCCGAAGGGGTCGGTGCCGAGCAGACCGGCGGTCGCGGGCGGGGCGGTGCCGTCGGCGGAGGCGGTGATCCGGGTCCAGTCCAGGGCGAACAGCGCGTCCCGCTCCAGGGCGGAGGCCGCGGTGGCGCGCGCGTCCGGGGCGGTGCGCAGCACCAGGGAGGCCACGGAGGCGACGGGCGCGCCGGTGGCGTCGGTGACGGCGATCGACACGGCGTCGTCGCCGGCCGGGACGAGCCGCACGCGGGCCTCGGTGGCGCCGCTCGCGTGCAGGGTGACGTCCTGCCAGGAAAACGGCAGGCCGCCGTGTCCGTCCTCGCCGAGCGGGGCGAAGGCGGTGGCGTGCAGGGCCGCGTCGAGCAGTGCGGGGTGGAGGCCGAAGGAGGGCGCGTCCCCGGCGGGTCCGGCGTCGAGGGCGACCTCGGCGAAGGTCTCCTCGCCGCGCCGCCACACCGCCCGCAGGCCGCGGAAGGCCGGGCCGTAGCCGAATCCGGCGTCGGCGAGCGAGTCGTAGAAGCCGTCCAGGTCGACCGGCTCGGCGTCGGCCGGGGGCCACACGGCCGCGTCGAAGCCGTCCTCGTGGCGGGCGCCGGGGGCGAGGGTGCCGGTGGCGTGCCGGGTCCAGGGCCGGTCGTCGTCGCCGTCGGGGCGGGCGTAGAGGCTGAGGCTGCGGCGGCCGGTGTCGTCGGGCCCGGCGATCCACACCTGGACCTGGACGCCGCCGTCCTCGGGCAGGGCGAGCGGGGCGGCGAGGGTGAGGTCCTCGACGCGGTCGCAGCCGACCTCGTCGCCGGCCCGCACCGCCAGCTCCAGGAAGGCTGTGCCGGGCAGCAGGACGGTGCCGCGCACCGCGTGGTCGGCGAGCCAGGGGTGGGTGCGCACCGAGAGGCGGCCGGTGAGCAGCAGCCCGTCGGAGTTGGCGAGGGTGACGGCGGCGGCCAGCAGCGGGTGGTGGGCGGCGCCGAGGCCGGCGGCCCGTACGTCGCCGGCCGTGCCGGTGACGCCCTTGGGCCAGTACCGGCGGTGCTGGAAGGCGTAGGTCGGCAGGTCGGCGCGGTGGGCGCCGGTGCCCTCGAACCAGCGTTCCCAGCGCAGCGGAACGCCGTGCAGGTACAGGCCGGCGGCGGTCTCGGTGAGCGCGGTGGACTCGGGCCGGTCCTTGCGCAGGGCGGGCAGGACGGCGACGTCCTCGTGCCCGGCGGCGTCCAGGCAGGCGCGGCTCAGCGCGGACAGGGTGCCGTCGGGGCCGAGTTCGAGGAGCACACCGGTGCCGTGGGCGGCCAGCCAGGAGACGCCGTCGGCGAAGCGGACGGGGCGGCGGACGTGGTCGGCCCAGTAGTCGGCGGAGGTCAGCTGCTCGACGGTGGCGGGCGTGCCGGTGAGGTTGGAGACCACGGGGAGCGCGGGGGCCTGCGGGGACAGTCCGGCGACGATCTCCCGGAACTCCGCGAGCATCGGCTCCATCAGCGGCGAGTGGAAGGCGTGCGAGACGCGCAGCCGGCGGGTGCGGCGGCCGAGCGCGGTGAAGTGCGCGGCGACGGCTTCGACGTCGGCGGCGGTGCCCGCGACGACCACCGCCGAGGGGCCGTTGAGGGCGGCGATCGACACCCGGTCGGCGCGCTCGGCGACCAGCGGGGCCACCTCGTCCTCGGTGGCCTCGACGGAGACCATGGCGCCGCCCTCGGGCAGCGCCTCCATCAGCCGGCCGCGGGCGAGGACCAGGGTGCAGGCGTCCGCCAGGGAGAAGACGCCCGCGACGTGCGCGGCGGCGATCTCGCCGACGGAGTGGCCGGTGACGTGGTCGGGGGTGAGGCCCCAGGACTCGATCAGCCGGTACAGGGCGACTTCGAGGGCGAAGAGAGCGGGCTGCGCGTATCCGGTGCGGTCGAGCAGGGCGGCCTCGGCGGTGCCCTCCCCGGCCAGCAGCAGGGGGCGCAGCGGGCGGTCGAGTCCGGCGTCGAGGTGGCCGAGGATCTCGTCGAGGGCGTGGGCGAAGACGGGGAAGCGGGCGTACAGGTCACGGCCCATGCCGGGGCGCTGGGAGCCCTGGCCGGAGAAGAGCACGGCGAGCTTGGGGCGGCCGCGCGTCCGGCGGACGGTGAGGCCGGGCGTCTCCTCGCCGGCGGCGAGCGCCGTGAGGGCGGCGAGGGCGGTGTCGCGGTCGGCGGCGGTGAGCGCGGCGCGGTGCTCGAAGGCGGAGCGGGTGGTCGCCAGGGCGTGGGCGGCGTCGAGGGCGGTGAGCGCGGGCCGGTCGCGGAGGTGCGCCAGCAGCCGGCCGGCCTGCTCGCGCAGGGCGTCGGTGGTGCGGCCGGACAGCAGCCACGGCAGGACGCCGGGCTCGACGGCGGGGGCCGCGGGGGCCTCCTGGGCGCCGTCCGCGGCGGGCTCCTCGGCGGGGGCCTCCTCGATGATGGTGTGCGCGTTGGTGCCGGACAGGCCGAAGGAGGAGACACCGGCGCGGCGCGGGGCGTTCTCGCGGCGCGGCCACGGTACGGGCTCGGTGAGGAGGCGGACGGCTCCCTCGGTCCAGTCGACGTGGGTGGACGGCCGGTCCACGTGCAGGGTGCGCGGGAGCAGGTCGTGGCGCATCGCCATGACCATCTTGATGATGCCGGCGATGCCGGCGGCGGCCTGGGTGTGGCTGATGTTGGACTTCACCGAGCCGAGCAGCAGCGGCCGCTGCGGGTCGCGGCCCCGGCCGTAGGTGGCGAGCAGCGCCTGCGCCTCGACGGGGTCGCCGAGGACGGTGCCGGTGCCGTGCGCCTCGACCGCGTCGACCTCGGCGGCGGAGAGGCGGGCGTTGACCAGGGCGGCCTCGATGACGCGCTGCTGCGAGGGGCCGTTGGGGGCGGTCAGGCCGTTGGAGGCGCCGTCCTGGTTGACGGCGGAGCCGCGCACCACGGCGAGTACGTGGTGGCCGTTGCGGCGGGCCTCGGACAGCCGCTCCAGGACGAGGACGCCGACGCCCTCGGACCAGCCGGTGCCGTTGGCGGCGTCGGCGAAGGACTTGCAGCGGCCGTCTCCCGCGAGGCCGCCCTGGCGGGCGAACTCGACGAACGTGGTGGGGCTCGCCATCACGGTGACACCGGCCGCCAGCGCCAGCGAGCACTCCCCCGCGCGCAGCGACTGCGCGGCCAGGTGCAGGGCGACCAGGGAGGACGAGCAGGCGGTGTCGACGGTGACGGCGGGGCCGACGGCGCCGTAGAAGTAGGAGAGCCGGCCGGACAGGATGCTGGTGGCGTTGCCGGTCAGCTGGAAGCCCTGGACGTCGTCGTCGGGGCCGACGCGGTAGTCCTGCGGCATGGCGCCGACGAACATGCCGGTGCGGCTGCCGCGGACGCCGGACGGGTCGATCCCGGCGCGCTCGAAGGCCTCCCAGGAGGTCTCCAGGAGCAGGCGCTGCTGCGGGTCCATGGAGAGCGCCTCGCGCGGCGAGATGCCGAAGAAGTCCGCGTCGAAGGCGGGCGCGTCGTGCAGGAAGCCGCCGGCGAAGTCGGCGGGCCCGTCGCCGATCGCGGCCTCCCAGCCGCGGTCGTCGGGCATGGGGGTGATGCCGTCCTCACCGGCGACCAGCATCCGCCACAGGTCCTCGGGGCTGCTCACGCCGCCCGGGTAGCGGCAGCTCATGCCGACGATCGCGATGGGCTCGGTGGCCGCCGCCTCCAGCTCGCTCACCCGCTGCCGCGAACGCTTCAGATCGGCGCTCGCTCGCTTGAGGTAGTCCCGGAGCTTCTGTTCCTTGTCCATTTCAACGCAACCCATCTGGAAGAAGACCGGCGGACGGCTGGATATCCGGTGGGGACACCGGGTGTCCGGTGCGGCCGTTCGGCGGGACGACCGGGGTGTCCGGAGGAAGGGGGAGAGCGGGGGCGGGGGCCTGCCGGGCGTGCCCCGCGCGCGGTTTCACACCCCGCGCCGTGGGGGGCCGAAGAGGTGCCGGGGCCCCCCAGTAAGCGGCCGCACCCCGGCAACACGCCCGACCGGGGACGCCGCGGCCAAACCGCA